>WJXE01000214.1 GCA_009665115.1 Nitrosopumilales archaeon | reverse complement strand
GTATTTTAGTAGTGCAGCTCTTCTGTCAAAGTCCGGTCGGACTACAAGACCATTAGTATTATTATTACGCTTCCTAAGTTTCAGCCCAGTTTGCTCCAATTGCATTTCAAGAATTTCACCTCTGATTAGAGCTATAGGCACGCCATCTATTGATTCAAAAGCATCACGCCTGCTGGTATGATTCTTTCTCACCCTGGTACCAAGATGACAAGCAATTACGTCATCCGAAGTGGTAGCATGCATGCCAACAAAAACTCCAGTTAGTTCAGACTTCACAGCAAATATCGTAGCACCTATAAGATTCAGGGCTGCGTCTGATGAGGGTCTATCAGACGATCGCTGTGCACCTACTAATACAACAGGAATAGGCAAGTTTTGTAAGGCAAAACTAAGTGCGGCTGCAGTATAGTGCATAGTGTCTGTTCCATGGGAAACTATTATCCCTTGATACTTCCCCGATGTGACCTTTTCCTTTATCTTATGAGCAATAATGGTCCAGTCCGAAGGCTTCAGATTTTCGCTGTATTCATTTAACAACACCTCGGGCTCGATTGAGGCATAATTTTCAAGTTCAGGTACAGAAGCATATATCTCGGATGCCGAAAGAGCTGCACTGACACCTCCTGTTCGATAATCTACCTTACTTGCGATCGTGCCACCAGTCCCTAGCAGCGCAATTTTGGGATGTTCTTTGCTCCTGTCATTCTGGTTGATTGATTGATTGATTTTGAATTCCTTGCTTACTTGTTTAAACGAATCTACAAAAGTCACATTTTTCGTAGCGGGCGCATCAGGGACATCTCGAGTTGGGTCTGTTAATTTAGCAATCGATCGAACCTTCTCTGTTCCAATCCCTACGTTGTAACCGCTTCTTAATTTGATAACAATATGATTTTTGTCCGCTGATTCATAACGCGGCATCAAGATACCTGTAAATTCATTCTCAGATGTCTTTATTGTAATAGTGTCGCCTACGGCAACGTGTTGTTTCCGAAGCAACTCCGCGCTCTTTTCTTTGTATCCTATTAAATTGTCCTTATCTCTGACGGACAATCCTATTTCCGTGTGATCTTTTTTCTATATATTAACAAAACTGTGGCAAATAGTGACGCTACCTCGCTTTACAACTGCATAGATTCAAACGAGAGAAGGTTCTAAAAGTGCACGGTGGTCGGTATCAACGTGAACGTTCGATAATTGCTATGCTTCTTGCCTCTAGAATATCCAGAACGGCCTTCTCAAGATCATATTTTGTTATTTGTCCGAAATCCCATGCGTCAATGAATCTCCTGTACTCTTGTTCTAGTATTTTTGCGGTTTCTTGAAATTCTACCATTTTCTCAGGGCTATCGGGTGCTTTATAGCCCTTAGCAATCATAATAGGACACCTTTTGTCACCTTCGAGTGGAATATACCAAGCATCTTTTGCAAATTCATAACGTCCTGTGCTCAGAGTGTTATACATACGCATTAGTTCATCGTTTGACAGCTTTTGCAAGTCAATTAGCCATCTTTCCTTCTCCATTTTGAACATAATCTTTTCCTCATCCAGTCTCGTTTCGGTACAGCTAGTTCCAAACACCAATTGTACTTGTACTTATGGACAGACAGCTAAAAATACATTTTCTTCAAATTAAAACCTCCAGCAACCAGCACTTTAACAGGTCTCTTAGCTTGCATCGAATATTTCAGTACTCAAGTTTGAGGATCTAATGACTTGACTCGGAATGCTTCATAAAAATCGCTTTGATTCTTTCAATTCCGTGTATATCGTCGACAAATTTCGCAGTTTGGGTAGTGACTAGGTCTTTCCAATCTCTTCCGCGTACCATCCTAGACCTAATTTCTGTACCAGATAGTTCGTTCCGTCTATGAAGACCAGGTTGGATGACTTCAATTCCCCTTTCTTTATACAACAGACGTGTAAAGAAATCATTTGAAAACACCGACTGATATTTAGGAACCATAATGTCAAGCTGGTACGTCCAAAGAGGATGGAAGCTCACATCAGGGACAGGAATCATCAATATTCTTTTGATGTCAATTCCCAGTTCTGCATCGAGTGAATCTTTTATCATTTGAATCCGTTCACCGGCAGTAAATGGATTCCTCATTTCGTGACTTATCTGTGCGCTACCTATTACAATTACAAGCTCTTCAACCTTCTCTAGAGCGAACTTGATAGTTGCTATGTGTCCTAAATGAAATGGTTGAAATCTACCGACAAATATACCACGCGACATTATATACTCAACATTATATTCTCACACTAGAATCGATAATTTAAAGTAATTTTGATATCTTAGGAAAAGATCATTTTATCTGACGTGTTCTATTCAAGAAAACAACGATAATAACAATGATAATATTGTCGTTAGTCTGATTATCTTATGTAAGGGTTGTAGAGCAGTTTTTATCTTTCTATATCCACAAGAATGACAGATCTTTGTGCTAACAATCGACGGTGCCTATGGCGAGGGCGGAGGACAAATTCTGCGTAGCGCCGTCACCTTATCTGCTATAACTGGGAAGTCTATAGAGGTAATCAATATCCGAGCGAAACGTCATAATCCTGGACTCAGACCACAGCATATGCACGCGACAAGGGCTGTAGCCGAGATATTCCATGCGAGGGTAGAGAATCTTAAAGTCGGTGCCGAATGGATAAGATTTGTTCCAAAACCTGACGATTATGAAGGAGGCGAGTTAAGAATTGATACGGGAACCGCAGGTAGCATTCCGATGATATTACAAACAATTATTCCCGCTGTGGCGTTATCAGGCAAAAGCCTAAGTGTTCAGGTAACTGGTGGTACCGATGTGAAGATGAGCCCTACTGCTGATTATCTGCGCTTTATCATGCACAACGCGTATAAAAATATAGGAATAAATTTCAGCTTAAATATCCTCAAAAGAGGATACTACCCAAAGGGCGGAGGAATAATACAGGCAGAGATTAGGCCATGTAAAAACATAAGCTCATTTGACCTCTTGAATAGACGAAACGTAGAACCTAAAATTGCGAGTGTATGCTGCCAACTCCCAAAAAGCGTTGCAGAAAGACAGATTTCTTCTGCTCTGTTAAGATTAGAAAGGCGTGGAGTTCGCTGCAATTTTTATTCTTCCTCATTTGAATCTTCACTATCCCCAGGTACTTCGATTTTGGTGTACTCTGAATCTGATTTTGGCCCATATGTCGGTGGTGATTCGGTCGGCGCAAGAGACAAATCGGCCGAAAAAGTAGGGGAAGAAGCTGTGCAGAATTTTATTGAAAGCTATGAGGTCAACGTTCCAATTGATCGATTTCTTGCAGATATGCTCGTAATCCCGCTAAGTCTCACAAATGGAAAATCGCGATATAGGATAGGAATAGTGACTGAACACCTCAAGACGAATCTGCACATTGTAAGCCAAATAGTAGGATGCAAATATCAAATTGAACCCGCAGAAAAAAGTTACATTGTTACTATTGAAGGTAGTCGTTTGTGAGATTATTACAGGTTCTAGTAGTAGCACATAATATAGTATTAATTGTTAATCTTGTGTATTGCCCTCCAAACTTGAGGCTCTGCCTGCTCATACGCGACCAAGAATACGAAAAGCAGTGTGTATCGTGAGTGGTGGACTTGATTCTGTTTGCACCGCGGCTTATTTGAGAGAAGAAGGTTACCGCGTTTACATGCTCACTTTTGCATACGGACAGCGAGCAAGATACGAAATTCAGGCAGCAAAACGTTTCGCAAGGATTTTGAAGATTGAAGATCATAGAATTGTTGATATCGCGTTCATGAAGGAGATTTATGGAAGAACAAACGTCTTAACAGACACAAAACAAGTTTTACCCCAACATTTCGATTATAGTATCGTTGTCCCACTGAGAAATGCAGTATTCATCACAATTGCAAGTGCATGGGCCATGAGCATTGGTGCAGAACTCGTGGCATATGGTGCACATATTGGCGACGAACGATATCCAGATTGTCG
>WJXE01000213.1 GCA_009665115.1 Nitrosopumilales archaeon | reverse complement strand
CTTTACTCTCGTCGGACGATATTGCTGGTTCGAAGTCGTAGAATTAAAATCAGGCGAACATTTGCGGAGGATACGCTAACGCAAAACGCCGGTGAATTTCAATGCGTCTAAGAGCGCTATGGTTATAGCAAAGCATAGCATGGGTCTCCATGGCATAGCGGGCAATTTTGGTGCAGAGAGCTTTATCTGATGATTATCGATAATATTAGCAATGTAATCTCTGACCTTGGCGTTCCAGATCCGATATTCTATACTATGCTTCCGAAGAATAGACTCGATTTCATAGATAACCGGCGCCCTGACTGAACGGATATGCTGGATATATCTTCTAGAGATTTCTACTTCAGCCTGAATCGCAATTAATCCTTGCTGATGTACTTCCAAAAGCCTAACATGCATTTCCCAAGGTTTGCTTAATTTCTTGGCGAATCCATTGCCAATCTGAGAGGGCTTTTTATTCTCAAGTTTAACGCGCCTGAAACCCTCAGAAATTAGAGTCTTTATTATTTCGTCTTTCTTTATCCTTACCATTAAGCTAAGGTGATCGAACTGAATTTCCTCGTGACGTATGAAATCATGCAGTCCTTTTACTACGCTTATCCGCCTAGGGTATCTCGTCAGGAATTCAGACATGAATTAGCAATCCCACATGTTCAATATCCCAGACAATTAAAATGCTATGAGATCATATAAATTGATCATGTAAGAGAAATCGGTCAATTTCGTAATCCCCTTAGGTAGAGATCTTGATCTGCCCAAACCGTCGTATCACGCCATGAGAGTTTCCTGTCTGTAGGAGTTACCTCTATTCCTCGAATAACAGCTGCAGGTATCGATTCATTACCTTCACCCATAACTGCGACCGCAATTGTGGCAAGACTATCAGAGACGGCCTTAAAGCTAACTCTAAGAACTCGTCCGAATAGGTCCTTATTTCCCCTTTGGTCTTCAGTCGGTTCGAATCCTGCATTGGCAATTGCCACACCGATAGTCCCAATTCGTCCAGGCATCAATCGACTGTCTGCTACCACAATCATAACATTAATACTCATGTCAATGAGGAATCGCCTTCTCAAGTTATCAGCGGTTTTGAAGGGAAGACGCGGATATAAGACAACGAACCCCTTCGGCACATTGGATTTGTCAATGCCAGCATTGGGAGCCAATATGCCATCCTTAATAGATAGTAAAAAACCTGGCACTCCCTTGAATATACAATCGGCTTCTCTGAATGTAAGCTCAACGATTTTTTCGTTTATGTGGCAAGCAGCACTAACGATTTTAGCTTTTTTGCTGGACTTTACTTTATTGAGGTTTACCACCGAACCCTCACTCATAGATATGTATTTGCTGGAAACTACGAGAATATCATTTTCTTCGAATTCAAATCCGGACACCCTGAAGCTTTGATACAGATCAAATTTGCCTGTCTTTACTGGCACCAGGATTGGTAATATTTCCAAGTGAACCAGAAGCTACGGTCACTTCCCTTTTTTTGTTTTCTTTTTCTTTGCAGAAGGTTTTAATCCGTCAGTCGTGCCGGATATTCTGCAAGGTGAACCCCTCTGTCCATGACAATTACTGAAAAAATACTTGCCCGGGCTAGCGGCAAAACGAGAATACAAGCTGGAGATGTAGGGTTTGTAAGTGTAGATAAGGTAATGATGCATGATGTATCTGGTCCAGGCGTTATTAAGGTGTTAAGTGAGTGGGAAAAAAAAGGTAAAAAATTGGATCATATTTGGGATCCGGACAGAGTGTGGATAGCGGAAGATCATTTCGTCCCTGCGGCGGACAAAGTGTCAGCTGAGAATATAATGATTCTATCGAGATGGACAAAGAAATATGGCATTAAAAAACATTTTAAGTATGGTCTTGGCCAATATGGAATCTGTCATACGTTGTCTCACGAAGAGGCAATGGTGTTGCCAGGCGAGGTATATGTTGCTGGTGATTCGCATACCAATACTACAGGGGCGTTAGGGGCATTTGCTGCAGGCCTGGGTCATACTGATATTGCTTATATTCTAATGAACGGCAAAATTTGGTTGAAAGTACCGGAGACAATGCTGTTTGAGATTACCGGGACCAAGCCAGATTACTTGATGGCAAAAGATATCATTTTGAGAATTATCGGTGATATAGGAACTGATGCCGCAAACTACAAGGCAATGCAATTTTCGGGTAACATAGTTAAAGAAATGAGTATGGACGAGCGTCTCACCCTCACCAATATGACAACCGAAGCCGGAGCAAAGAATGGAATAATTGAGCCGGATGGTGTAACGGAGTCATACCTACGACAAAGAACTAACGCCTCTTATTCGCCAATCTTGGGCGACACTGATGCTAAATTTTCTGAACGATTAACCTATGAGATAGACAAATTAGAACCCACGGTCGCCAAACCGTTCTCTCCTGGAAATATCAGCGCAGCTAGAGAATTACAAGAAATTGAAATAGATAAAGTGTACATTGGCTCGTGCACAGGCGCTAAATTTGAGGACCTCCAAGCGGTCGCTAGAATACTCAAGGGCAGGAAGGTAAGGGTTCGAACGGAAGTGTTACCTGCGGCTCAGTCTATCTACATCAAGGCAGTAAGAGAGGGGTTAGCTAGTATATTTCTTGAAGCCGGGGTCGTTATTGGACCGCCGACATGCGGCGCTTGTTGTGGTGCTCATATGGGAGTCTTGGCTGAAGATGAGATATGCGTTAGTACTACAAATAGAAACTTTCCAGGAAGAATGGGGCATGTCAAGTCAAAGACGTATCTAGCATCGCCTATGGTCGCAGCGGCCTCTGCTGTGAGAGGAAAGATAACAGATCCGAGGGACATATCGTAGCTTGAATTCAATAAAAGGGAGAGTTCATAAATATGACATCTCAAACATCGATACTGATGTTATCATTCCTGGGCCTTATCTAAAAATTCATGACCCCAAAGAATTGGCAAAACATGCAATGGAAGGTTTAGATCCGGAATTTCCACAGAAGGTTTCCGAGGGTGATTTTATGGTATGCGGAAGTAACTTCGGCTGCGGATCGAGCAGAGAGCACGCTCCTATAGCTCTTTCTCAGTTGGGTATTAAAGCGATTTTAGCCCCATCATTTGCGAGAATATTTTACAGAAATGCTATAGATGGAGGCTATTTACTTCCCATAGAAATCGAACAACAAACTTTGGGAAGAATTTTTGATAAGGACGAACTTGAAGTCGATCTCAATCAAAACAAAATCGTGAATCTAACAAGGGCTGAATCTTATGTGATGATGCCGTTTCCGAAATTGGTAGCGAAGATCGTGGAGGCAGGGGGTTTGATCTACTACAGAAATGCCGAAGAGGAAGGGTAGACTCGAAGAGATTTTCAGCAAAGCACTCTATGCCGACGATCCCAAACTCTATTCAGTCTATTATCGAGATTGCGATTCATTGCTCGAGGTTTCACTGCCAGAATTCGTAAATGTGTCTGAAAATTTTGAACTTATACCGCCTAATAGGGTTATGAAGATCACAAAAGAGGGAAGGGTGCTATATTCTAAGAAAAAGCCTCGAATCTAAAGTTAGATATAATACGCTTATTGTTTTTGCAACAAAAAAATTAGGAAGATCGTACGTCTCTATAGTTTTTGCTAGCTACTGAAGCGTAGTGGGCTGTGGAAGGGCGCTGCTTTTGCTGCTTTTGCTGCTTGAACTGCTTGAACTGCTTGAACCGCTACCGCTTGAAGTGGTTTTGCCGGTAGAACTGCCTGCACTGCCAGAAAGTGTTTTCGGAGCAGCAGGCGGAGCTGCAGCCATTGCGCTTTGAACGTTGTTTACCGTTTTAGACGGTTGAGCAACTGCGTTCACAGTGTAGGTCACAGTAAATGGCGAAGTCGCATGCAGTAAAACAGCATTGCCAGAGAATGGGATTGAGCCTGTAGCTCCAGATGGAGACAGGTCAGCCACAGCAATAGCCATACCATTGTACGAAGCAGTCTTCAAAGCTCCAAAG
>WJXE01000212.1 GCA_009665115.1 Nitrosopumilales archaeon | reverse complement strand
CATTCCTGCTTGCAGAAAATGGTCCTTTACAGAGAAACTGCCGTTAGGCGCTGATATATTCTTAAATATTGAAAAGTCTCCGTTAGGGGTCCCTTTACTTATACCAGTACCAATATTGGCAGTAGAATTATTTATTACTGTAACAGTTGCAGTCATGTTATTTAGGTGGCTACCTGTTTTCAAATCCTGTACATTGAAACCTAGTTGTGTAAGATTCCCTACAGAAGGATATTCTGGTGAAGGACTAAACAAGATCTTGACATTGTGTTCTTTGTCTATCCATTCTTGAGTTGCATTGCCAAATACATATGGATTATAAGTTGAGCTAGTGTTAGTTGTAAGCTGCTTTATAGTATCGACCTTAACGTCGGACGGAGGTTGTATTTCTCTTATGTTCAAGTCTTTAAAGTCCCATATCATATTGTCCGATCTAAATGTGGCTATGGGGCCAGCGTTTGTTACTATATAATCTTTAGATCTTCCACAGTTCGCACTGTAAAATAGGTCATTTGGATTGTCCGCATACCACCCACCATTATCTACAACATCTGCAACTTTTTTCCAATGGTTGGTAGCATTATCATCCAAATAAGTCTGCAATCTCACTGCGCTATCATTATTTATATTAAACATGATTATCTTAAGACCTACCCATCTTCCAAGAAGTGAATGGGTGGCAGTAATATTACTCCTAAAGTCTGTGTATCCACCAGTATGCCATATCTCTTTTTGCCAGTATACACTTCCGTCAGCTCTTAAACCAGCATGATAAGCTACACCTTCACAAGGACTGCTGCTAATATGTAGACGACCTCTGGCATACCAATCTAATGCAGCGCCGCTAGAAGTATCAGTTACAACCTTAACATACCCTGTCATTTCTATATTCTTCCACCATTTGGCAATATCTGACGCATTTACATTCATTCGCACAGAAAAGTCATATTTGCCTGTTTTCCGAACGCCGTATACCTGATATGAACCATCGGGCTCTTTTATTATATGGCCATTTAATGAAGTAGCATTTGCTAGAGAAGAATTTGATGTTTTTTCGCCTCCACCAGAAAGAGAGAAACTTTTGTCATTTAGAGGTGAACTCATATTGATATACCATTCCGTCCCATTTGACTTAGTGGGATAAATTTTTCTTATACCAAATTTATCTACAGTAACTTTATTGTTATTTTTGGATATTACTGGTGCTACTGCCGCTACCGCGGTGTTCGTTGGTAAAGCGGTATCGATTTCGTTTAGAATTGAAACAAGAACACTAGTTGCAAGGATTATTACTATCAATACGACAGAGCAGATAATGGATGTCATTTTACAGTTTTCGTAGATATTAGTAATTTAAAGATACCATATAAAAAACCTTATTCTAAAGCATACCAGCTATATGAATAATGGCTGTTCCGCCATGAGCCAAATTCATAATGTATGATATTGCAATACCTCATATTACAGACAAGATTAGACAAGCCAGCGCTTTTTTCTTAAATGCCTTTCCAAAAGTTCCTACATTACTGGCTCTTTTTAAAGAAATGACATTCAACCAATTGCTAGCTTTTGACCCGGAGACATAGCCCATCCTAACATGAACGCAATTATAAATATATTTAAATTTGTTATTAATTTCTATGAATAGGTATATAAGATACTTAATAACATTCAACAACGTTGACTATAGTGAGTGTGTCACTTAATAGAACTATTTTAGATGAGATGGACAAATTAGAAAAATCGCATGGATTCTCAGGCAGGTCGGAAATAGTGAGAGCTGGCATTCGTAACTTACTATCAGAAGAAAGAAAAAGACAGGACTTGACTGGTATGCTTCATGCACTATTTCTAGCGATTCATGACGAGGATTCTGATGATCAAGTTACGGAAATGAGACACGTCTACGATAAATTAATCAATACGCATCTGCATAGCAAGATTGATAGAGACAGATGCCTTGAAATATTCCTTCTTAGAGGTGATGCACGCGAGGTGAAAGAAATGACCAAAAAATTTCAGGCTAACAAGAATATGGACAATGTCCAACTCATCGTGATGTAAAAGTTTTATCCGAACTGCCTTAGATGAATGATTTTACGGCTCTGTGGGCTGTCAGGCTCTAAAGGTGTAACTGCATTTTTCACATTTTATGGGAGCGTCGGGAAAGTTGGTAGGGTGGTAAGAAGTGACTACCAATATTACAACCCCTCAGCAAAGATATATCTCGAAGGTATAGTACTTGGAGGAGTACCATAAACTATTGCAATCTCATCATGTGCGCCTAGTTTGATGTCTCTGTAATTTGTCCCACTTGGTACCTTGCTGCCGTTTACATACACTGTTAACGTATTGTTACCGTTAGCCGCATTATCAAACAGCTGAGTGTTATTGAATTTCTGATTCCATATATCGAAAAACTGTCCGAGCGTATAGTTTCTACTTACGGGTGATTCTATGTGAATAACTCCAGATTCATCATGAGTATGCAACCAATAGAAGCATTTGCCAGGTATAATACCGATCTGCGCAGGGATCGTGAAAGGCTTACCGTTAACAAAGATATCAAGATGGGAGTGTATATGAAAAACAAGTTGCTCAAACGAACTACATTGTATACCACCTATTGTTAAGGCAGACGGGACATGCGGTGCCGTGGCAGAAAACACCCCTATGCTGACTATAATAACGACTAAAATGCCAACGCCAATCGTAGCAATCACCTTCTTAGAGGGCTTGAAAGATTTCTTTCCGGGCATGATTACGTTATTCTTATTCGCTGCACTGTGAACGTCCTGCTTGTGCTGTTCCAACTGTTTTCTGGAATTGAAAGATTTCCCACAGAAATCACACTTTATTTTTTCTTTGTCTACCATCTGTCATTCACCAGTGTAGTTAGCATCTACATAAGATAATCTTTTAATTAAACTAGTTAGAACTAGTTAACCCCTCAGTTAGAATCGTCTAGTGGATGAAAACAAGAGTGCTAGATAAGTACAAGAAATCACCAGGAGTGGGTCGTCAATCCCGTATCCCCGAGCTAGGCTATTCGTTCGATCACTGTATCACGGCAGTTATCACAGCCACATGGTATATGGGAGGAACTACAGAAAGGGATTCCCGAGTGAACAACACATTCCAATTTCCAAAATGTTAAAAAACTTGAGAGGTATCTTAGCCGTGACATCTAGCGTGTTTTAGTAACCCAGAGTAACGCCAATACACGAGGCGATTCGGGATGTTTCTGATTTCGTCTCATTCGCCCTCCATTCCGAGCTTCAGTGGAATCTAGGGACAATAGAGGAATACATGAAATAATCATAAGACTGGAAGGGCATCTATAAGTCGCGAATCAAATTCAGTCCAGTAGACTAGCTGATCAACTTCTTCTTATCCCTACGCCTAAATTCTAATTCTACTCCACGTTTCTCACTGTAATCGAAAGTAAAGGCTTCGGTAGATAAAATGGGAAAGCTCGACAACATATCACTAGAACATTGAGGACACTCCTTATCTAAAGGTAATCTAGCTTTGTACAGATATGTTGCACACCAATGACATGATTCACAGAGTACAAATACTGGCGGTTGAGAGCCCGACGATCTGAGGCTCGGGTTTGAATCTTCATAATTGCTTACAGATGCCCTGTTTGACATTTCGTTTTCGACAAAAGGTAAAATTAAATGATATAAATATTCTTCCTTACTGACATTAATGTTACTCTCTTTCCTTTATAGGGCACTTTGGTGATGCTTGGCAGAAAACGAACTATTCAGGGAATGTTGGAATGAAACCTGACGCCACTATGCGTGATTCGCAGATGTAGTTAGCTTATCAACGATCTTAACTATTTCTTAACGCTTAAGCTGAGCTATGGTAATACTCTTTACTCTTGCAAACGAGTCTCCCCTGGCATACAGCAACACCTAATTGAAAAGGCGATCAAGTTTAGATTTACATCGCCCTAGTTCCAGACTATTGGAGCTTTTTTAACCAGATTAGAT
>WJXE01000211.1 GCA_009665115.1 Nitrosopumilales archaeon | reverse complement strand
GTATGACCTTGTACCTCTTTCGACATCTACGCTTTCTTGTTTTGACCGACCCCTTCCTTTGACATCATAACACGTCATACCGCCTACATTATGCTTATGAAGTAGTTCGTTAACTGCTTCAAGACGCTCATGCGGAATCAAGAGCTCCAATTTCTTCATACTATTGAAACCAGCAGAGAAACTAATAAGTTTCTCCGACGACACAACCAATAGCTCTCTCGGTGATTAGTTGTCCAGCATCAGAATTTAGCAATCAGGCCAATATTGAATAGTTTGTCCGATTATGTAGACACGATTGCAGCAAAGCGATACCGTATTTATCTAAAAGAAGAAAGGAAGAGAAGATATTCACAGTGGATGCAATATGTTATTGCTGCAATACTTTGGCAAGTAAGATTGAAATCTAATAGTTTGGATTAGCGCCACCACTTGCAACAACCACTTTCAAATTTAGAGAGTTTGGATCTTTTCCTTAATTTTCGCTTTCATGTCTGAAGTCACTTCTTCTGGTTTTATGGCATGGTGTTCCCATATATGCTCTACAGCTTTTCTCATGACATCCTCTTCTGTCTCTCCATCTATAACGTAGTCACAGCTAAATCCGACCTGTTCGCAGAGTACTTGCTTCATAGTTTAGTATTCAACTAGGACATATTTTATTTTTAATGGAATGATCAGGCCAAGATACAGATCATTGAAGAATAAAAACTGGTAGTGAGAGGTGCTTGAGAGGACCACACCTCTCGCTCTCCCTGTCCGTAGCCCCTGTAGTATTTACTCCGATATCCTAAGCTAGGATACCTATGGCTCGTCGTAACCTATGTGCAAGATTTGATTCTAGGTTTACTATTGGTGAATCCCATTAAGGAAGTGGTAAGAAATATTGGAGATGCGAAGTCTTCTTGTACCATAATGATCTGCGGATTGACGTTAAGAGCCTCAACCAACTAATAAACAGAACTGTCAACTATTGACGATGCTTAACTAGCCATCATGGGGCCAAAAACTGTTTATAGGACAAGGCGCTCTACTTCTTAAAATGATCCAATAGGACCCGTGCTGTCTATAGATGCTTTAGCTTTAGGGTATTTAGCTATTTTCTGCCTTATTGTACTCTGGTGCTGCCATTCTTTTTGTTACATGTCTCCTTTATGGTCAGGTAGCATTACATGGGATAAAAATCACCATGTAGTCACAGAAAAGGTATGCTTATGTCTGATTTGGATCTTGATGACGGGTTTCGATATGCTCTCGAATATTTTCTATATACTCATTACAATCTAGGAAAAAGTCCTTGCCGTTACGAGATACTATTCTAGCCATACCTAAGCCGATATAAGGAGATGAAAAACGTTGATATTAAATATCTTCACTCGCCCAAACGATCACTTAACTTTTGAATATCTGAACGAGGTATATCAATTCCCCTAGCACAATTTTCCCTACCTCGTCCAGTAAGTCTAACTTTGGTGTTCTGCTGGTTACGTTCTATAAATCCCATCAGTATAAGAGCGTGTTCTGCGATATAAGCGACGTGAACCTTACTTGCGATTGCCCCAACTTTGTCTGCAAGTGGGCCTATATTCTGCCATCTAGGCTCTTCACTATTCCCTCTACCTTCTTCATCCAATTCACACAGTCCGTGAAAAACAACATTCGCCATTATTGCAACGTCACGCTCATCGTAAGTAGTCATTTTGTTATCTAGAAAAAAGGACTATTGAGGTATATAATCCTAAGTAGATCATTTCTCTGCCAATCTTAAACCGATATGGCAATAGTAGTCATCTCATGCCACTTGGTCTTATATTTACTGCTACGTGGCCTAGTCCTCAATCTAGATCCACAGCATGGGCAAAACGGATTATTCCATATCAGATATACGCAACACACTTGACAACGAGATTGTCCTTCGCAATAACGAAACCCACGAAGTCGTTTAACAGCTTCATGGTGGATGCAGATACCTCTACAACTCATTTCTATGATTTCCACAACTTATTTTACTTCAATATGCTGTTTCATTTCTTAATATGAAACATCATTGCCAGTCATAACTCAACTCCACGAATTTTGGTTTACCTAGCAAATCGCTGTGTCCGTCTCCAAGTATTGTAAAAGTAGCTCTTTTTCCTGAATCGAGTGGCTGTAGAACATTGTCAGGGTAACCAAACGTTACACCTATCAGCTTGTGCATTGAATCATACCAATGGGCTGTTATTTTCAGGCTTTGTAGAGTGCTATTCCCATTATTAATCACTTCACCTTCAATGTAGTAGTTTCCTATTGAATCAGGTCCTGTTGGGTTAACGAAATCTAGGGTCAGTGTTTTTGGATCGTTGTTTGCAAAGTCACTTGCATTAGATGGCAGCATTACTATTCTGTCACTTGCTGTCTGTATTATTCCTAGTCCAGGAGAGCCTATGTATTTGACAATGGTAGTAGTGCTACTGCTACCTCCGCCACTCCGAGTTGGTGATGGACATGCTACTACTCCTATGATGTTTGCAGTGCAACCATTCTGAAATGAACATAGTGTGTTGCTGTAAACTCCAAATCCATTCCCACAATATTGTTTGTTGTCAAGGTGCAACACGCCGTTAACATAGTTACCTAGAAGATCAGGACCACCACACGTATCCATTTTGTCGCAATCTCTACCAGCTTTCATCGCATCGTCAAGTCCTGCCTGATAGTCGTCAAATTGTTTAGTTCCTGGTTTGTATGGATTACCTGCTGCTATATTGAACGCTTGTATATACTCTAATGTGTGTGGACCAGGTGCAGCGCCAGGAGCAATTTCAGTCACTTTGGCAAATCTTGGTATTGTTTTGGTAGATGGATTTCCTGCTGCAGCATTCCATCCAGAACAAAAGTTTACGCTGTGATCGCTAGGACATTTGGTTCCTGGATTGCTTTTGCCATCCTTAAAGCCCATACTGTAGCAAGACGGATAGGCTGGTTGATCGCAATGTGCAGCATCTGCCTGGTGGGACGATGTGGTGTTATTACCGACTGAGCTTGCTGAAGTATTCCCTTTTTGAGTGGAAGAGCCTGGCTTGGTGGTAGTAGTAGTAGTGGATGTTCCTGCTGCAACGTTATATGCACTACAAAAAGCCTTGCTGTGACCAGGAGGACAATTAGTCCCAGAGGCGTTCTTACCATCTTCGGAACCAAGACTGGAACAGGAGGGGAAGCCTGGCCTATCACAATGAGCAGTGCTTCCTCCCTGTGAGGATGGTGTTGGGTTATTACTACCACCTCCAGAAACCACACCGCTACTAGTTCCACTGCCTTGACTTCCTGCTGATCCTAGACCACTACTACCACTGCCACTTCCAGATGAGGTCGATCCAGATGATCCTGAACTACCACTACTAGAAGGTGTTGACGAAGGTGATCCAGTATTGCTTGAAGAGGTTGAATGAGGCGAACCGTATACCAATGTTGTGGCTGTCGAGCCAGTAACCATAAATGCCGCTAAGACAAGGCATAAGCCCATGATAACTGAAAATCTATTATTCAGGATCATTTTTTGATTATTAATAATCGTTAATCACTCCTTTCTCCAACCCAAGCAAGATAATATTCCACGATGGAACATAAAGGACTTAAGAACGAATTTAAGGGATTTATCTTCTCAAAAATTAATTCTTTCAGATTTTACCTGTATGATTGGTCAGACAGACTTTTCTTAAATTGGATTTAAAATCGAAGATGGATTCTTAAAGCCTTTATGTTAATTGAATCAATAACTTCTAATGCAAAAAAACTTTAGGATGAGTCTTATAGCAGGATTAGCAATTGCAATCGACGTCATGATGATTCCAGGTGCGAACATCGCACCAGCAGCATTCGCAGGCGGACATAATCATCACCACCATCACCACAACAGCGTAAAAATCCGCCAAAGTATTTCACAACTCAATGCTTGTGACCCCTCTACCTGCTCAAACAGCGAAAGTAACGGTGCCTCCGTTGATCTCCCGCACCATAGTTCAAATA
>WJXE01000022.1 GCA_009665115.1 Nitrosopumilales archaeon | reverse complement strand
ATCTATATATCTACATATCTTTACCGCTTTTGGCAATAAGATCCGGTTCCTGCATTTCTATGGAACCACAATGTGAATGGCAATTGATTAGATCCGCGAAGAACAAAAATCGGCTTAGACCAATTTAATTCTGCCGCACCAGGCAAAATCTACTCCCACGCCCCCTTATGCTCCCATTTACCCATTGCGACTTATCTTGTAAAAGAGCTGGTTTCCAGTTTATTGAATGTAGTTTTCATCTGTATCATATGCCTGTAAAAGAATCACCGAAACCCACCAGATAAAAAATCAAAGAGCTGCAGACTCCTGTATATTGAACCATACATTATGTTGTATGATTGTGTGTGCTAGTAGTAACCCTCCTTCTGTTTTATGCGGGATTCCGCTGAGCGGCCAACCCGAGCAGATGCAGGATCCTTGTGCTCTGTTTGGCCTTGCTCCGCTCGGGTCGGCCTTTTCATTCCATTCCTATGAGCCTCAGGCTATTCACCATCATCAGTACCCCATAGCTGGATATCTTTTCTGTCCCGTTGCCAGCTGTCTCCAGCTAATTATCGCTAATTCGAGCGCCTGCAATGAGGGAGGAGTTTCCTCTCTTTCGAGTAACCCGCGCGCTAGCTCACATCTCTGCCTAACCATTCTAAGTATATTAAGTTAGATGAGGAAAATATCCTTTCTCGAGTTCAACAATTTCTGTGGTGTTGACCGCGTTGGTATAATCGCTTAAAATCTCCGAGTTTAATTCGAAAAACGTATGCCCCCATTTAAATTTGTCCAATATGTTTTCTGACATGGATCTCCACCCTAAGATGAAAAGAGATGCCGCCAATGCCTCTGCGGTAGTTAACTTCGATAATTTGCTATAATTGGTGGGATTTCCTGCCAACAATGCAGGCAAGCGTCGGCGTACACCGTTCTTTATTGCTTTTCCTTTCAGCAATGTATCTATGGCCCTTTCCCAAGAGCAATCGACTGCACAAACTGATTTGAAGAGAGTTCTGTCCTGGGTTGATAGAACGATTGTGCAAAAAGGATCTAATATTAATGTATTTGGTCGGATAAATCTAACAGATTCAGCCAGACCGAACTTAACTAATTTCGCAGCAGTGCATTTAGCAGGGTCATCCTGCTTGTACATTAGCACTTGCGCTTGCATTATAGACCTTCGCACTCCGGTGATTTAATATGTGCTAAAACACGTTCGCAATCGTAGTCTCTTATTAGTCGGTCGGTCAGTTTAAAATGCCCGCTGATGGGGTGTGTTATTACTCGGTCGGTCAGTTTAACATGCCCGCTGATGGGGTGTGTGTTTATTATGAGAAAGAAGAAATCCGTAGCAAAACAGCAAATTATTAACTGATCTGGCAAATGGAACAATATGCATCCTCTCGGATTAGGACAGAGGAATAGAGGATCATTGTCCTTGGTTATGCATCAGATAAGATAACTAATGATTTGTGAATATTCACATTCAAATTATGTGATATAGTAATAGTATGAATGCTCGGTTTGATATTTAATACGACACTAGAACCAAAAAATCGTAGCCTAAACACGATACTGCATAAAACCCATTGACAAATGACTTGCGAATTAGGGCAAAAAATCAATTATCTTGACTAGCCAAACCCAACATCCACTGAACTAATTGATCAGAATAAAAGAAACCCAATTATCAAAGATCTCACTGAATGAATAATTATAAAATAATCAAGAGATGTGCTACAACCGTCGTGGTTATAGTAGTACGTATGATCATATAAACAAGATCCGTCCTTCAATTAAAGTGTTACCGAATTTGTTACAATCGTCTCGAGCATGCCAAGAACCACCATTGAAAGTGAAATGAAATGTTTTTTTGTTTTTTTCTTTGAGCAGCAATTAAAGCTGCCTCCCAGGACAACTAAATAGCCAATATCGACAACAAAGTGCTCGGTTGGCAAGAATTTTAACAGCCAGCGAAATAAATGCTCAAGTTGACATCTATGAATTAACTTTCTATCGGCATCCGTAAATTATACTTGATATTGGCGTCATTAGGCGCACCGATTCAAAATATGATTCCACATCCATTTCGATCACATTTCCCTGATCTATGTCTATTATATAGATCATATGTATTCTGCCATTTACAATTTCTTCCTCGGTTATAGGGGGGTTGCGGTAGTATTTATCGCAGACACGTTTAAGCTTGGTTATTTCCTCATTTTTTCTATCGCGTGGTGGTCGCCTGTACATCTCAGGTATAGGAAGAATGCTAACGGGTGTGGTTGCAAGAACAAACTGATTTGCGAATCTGCTATATCTTGCTATCTTGCTTGCGACTCTTGCGTAGTAGTATGACAGCGGGTCTAGAGCGTGATCTGGAGGAACAAATCCAGTTTCAATTTCCACGACTGTGTCTCCGTTTCCTTTACTCCCATGTAGATCACATACGAGGATGTCTGTAAGTTGCTTTTCAACATCGACGGCATAACCGTAGCGAATAAGGTGTCTGGCACAGACAAGCTCCATTACAGAATGGTTTATCTTTACCAAGTTTTTCTTGTATAATTCGATCAACCTGTACTTTACGAAATTCATTCGCTGTACCAGTTCGTCTCGTTCCCCAGATGTCATTTTTGCCGAAAGGCCATCTAAATCTGCGGTGAAAAGGTCTACGTCCAAATATCAAATATATCATGAAATGGTCCTTTAATTAAGCTGTGCCTTTTTATAGAAAAATTAAAAATCTACCAAAAACTGTTGATATTTTAATATGCCCTTGGTAAAAAAAATAACGGTCCTCGGTTCGGGGATTATGGGTCACGGGATCGCACAAGTTTGTGCAATGGCGGGTTACAACGTTACTTTACGTGATATAGAATCCTCTTTGTTGGATAAAGCATTGGAGAAGGTAAAATGGTCTCTGAGCAAACTCGTAGAAAAACAAAAGATCACCCAAATAGAAGCGGATAGGATATTCTATAGAATCACCCCCGAAGTAGACCTAGAACTGTCGTTGAGAGATACTGATCTACTGATAGAAGCAGTACCCGAAGATCTCGGTCTTAAAAAGAAAGTCTATACCGATGTGGATAAGTTTGCGGAAGAAAAAACAGTCTATGCCTCTAATACGAGCACATTGCCGATAACTGAAATGGCGGCACTAACAGGGCGACCTGAAAGGTTCATAGGATTGCACTTTTTTAATCCACCGCAATTGATGCGACTTGTGGAGATCATTCCAGGACGAGACACAAATCAGCATACCATAGACACGGCCTTGGATTTCGTAATGCGAGTTGGTAAGGAACCTGTATTGTGCCGCAAAGATGTAGCTGGTTTTATTGTAAATCGAATTTTTATACCGTTGGTACATGAAGCTGCATACTGTTTAGAAAGGGACGGAGCCTCGATGACTCAAATAGATTCAGCAGTAAAGTACAAGATGGGTTTCCCTATGGGTATTTTTGAGCTCGCCGATTATACGGGACTTGATGTAATATTCAAGGCCACATCAGAGATGTATACTAGAGACACCAGAATAGTAAACCCGCATCCGAAAATAAAAGAATTGGTTGATGCCCAAAATCTTGGGCAGAAAACAGGCAAGGGTTTTTATGAATACAGTGGAAGTACTTACGAACGCGTCAACTTAACACCGGAAGAAGCAGCAAAGTATAATCCAATAAGTTTGGTGGCTGTTTCAGCTAATAATGCAGCATGGCTAATTTCAAATAATGTATGTACAAAAGAAGACGTCGACAAGGCGCTCAGACTTGGCATGGGACTGAAAACAGATCTATTTAGGACAGTGGAGATGTTTGGTGTAGGAAATGTTGTGGAGAAGCTGCAAGAGATGGCTGCAAAGTATGGTTCGCGCTATGAGCCTGATGTCTATCTACAGAGCTACAAAAGCAAATGAACTTTATTTGTTACCAGAAAATATTTGCACCGCGGAACGCGCGTCCTTAGCTACTAGTATAGGAACGCGCTTCCGCTCATCTAAATATTTTCCGGCGTACGTATCTGCTACACCGCCACTGCCTGCTATTACAACAATAGCCTTCTTTGTCATATATCCCACCGCCATCTCTATCAAAGTCCCAACGCCGCCACCGATAGCGATAATTCCATCGGCAGAACTAGCTATGATAAAATCTCTGGCGAATCCAATTCCTGTACAGATGACGACATCGCAGAATCCATTCGCGAAAGAAAATTCCTCTTGTGGTATTATACCAATGGTAAGTCCATTATTTTCTCTCGCTCCCTTGCATGCGGATTCCATAACTCCTCCCAGTCCACCACAAACCAAAACTGCGCCGGCACGGGCTACCTCTTTTCCTACGTCGTATGCAATATTTCTCGCCTGCTCAGTACATCTGTCTTTATTGTATCCAACCACAGCGATCTGAAACTTACGCACACTATTCGACTATTTCTGTTTGTCTTATACTTTATGATGAAAGTTTTAAAAAAGAAGGAATCTAATGTAGATCAGTTGAAATTCCGAGACCGAGTGCAGGCCGGCAACATACTGGCCGAAAGATTGAGTACGAGTCCTTCACTTAATTCTCGAGATCGAAGCCAAGCAATAGTTTTGGGTATTCCTCGTGGAGGAGTAATCATAGCGGATATAGTAGCTAGAAAACTTTCTACTGATTTTGACGTGGCAATGGGCAGAAAACTCGGAGCTCCAGAAAACTCAGAACTCGCGATTGGAGCTATTATGGAGGATGGTACAACGTACATGAACGAGTATCTTATCAAAGCGTTGAAATTATCGGAAGACTATCTAGAACGCGAGAAAGCAAAGCAGCTAGCGGTAATAAAACATCGCAGCGCACTCTATCCAAAGAACCGTGAGTACAGATTAAGAGATAGAATTGTAATCCTAACAGATGATGGCATAGCGACAGGTGCTACGATTATTGCGGCTGCACGCTGGATAAGAAAACAGAGTCCGAATTATTTGATAATTGCTGTCCCTGTGGCCCCTCCGCAAACTGTGGACATACTGCGGCAAGAGGCTGATGCTGTAGATGTGATCCTCAGCCCTGAAGCGCTTAACTCTGTTGGACAATTCTACGAAAATTTTGAATCGATTACCGATGATCAAGTTAGAGAAATTCTTATAGGTGAAGCCCACTTTTAGATCTCTTCTTTAGTAACTAGTGACATTGTAAGAGTTGCAGTTATTCATGCTAGGAATTATCCGACACAACAAAATATCAGATAGTCGATTTGGAATGATTATGGCGTGCATGAATCATTCCAACAAGTACTACTAGTACTATAGCCAGTAAACGTCCGTTCCCTGGCAACTTCTACATTCACTATTGCAGGTACGCCCGAGTATTCAGTATCCTTAAAGTATAGGGCCGCTTGTTTGGAGCATATGAATTATCATGTTAAGGATACCTCTCTGGCAGATGAGGGAAAGAAGAGAATAGATTGGGCTGAGGTTCACATGCCTGTACTTGTCGCGTTAAAACATAAATACGAGAGCGAAAAACCGCTTAAAGGCACGAAGATCGCAGGCTGTTTACATGTAACAAAAGAAACAGGCGTACTAGTAAGAGTACTCCAGTCAGTTGGTGCGGAGCTCTCTTGGTGCGGATGTAATCCACTCAGCACTCAAGACGATGTGGCTGCTTCCCTGGCTATTCATGAAAACATTTCGGTGTTTGCAAGACGGGGAATCTCCACAAAGGAGTACTATGACGATATCAATTCTGTAATTGGTATTCGGCCAAATATTACAATCGATGATGGCGCGGACCTGACTGTCGAGATGCACAAAAATATGAATGGATCCAAGTCCGTTATCTACGGCGGCACAGAAGAAACAACCACAGGTGTGGTTAGACTACGCGCGTTACAAAATGCAGGTAAGCTGAAGTATCCCATCATAGCAGTTAATGACGCCGAGACTAAACACGATTTTGACAACGTATACGGTACTGGTCAATCGGCACTAGATGGAATTATCCGTGCGACGAATATCCTGTTCGCAGGAAAGAATGTGGTAGTTGCAGGATACGGGCACGTAGGCAAAGGGATAGCAAAACGAGCGGCGGGAATGGGTGCTAACGTTATTGTGACAGAAGTAGATCCGATAGCGGCATTAAAGGCAAAGTTGGATGGTTTCTCTGTTGCGCAAATGATCAGCGCATCCGAGATAGGGGATGTCTTCATAACAACTACGGGTTGTAAGGATGTGATTGACGGGGGAGATATTTCAAGGATGAAAGATGGCGCAATCCTCGCTAACGCAGGTCACTTCAACGTAGAAATCTCCATCCCAGCTATAGAGGCACAATCTACAAGCCCAAGACAAGTTAACGAGCATACAGCGCAATATAATTTGAAGAGCGGTAGCAGAATCTATTTGATTGGCGAGGGACGATTGGTAAACTTGGCAGCGGCCGAAGGCCATCCCTCGGAAGTTATGGATATGAGTTTCGCTAATCAATTTTTATCGGTAATGAAACTCGCGGAATCTAAAGGTTCATTGAAACCACTAGTATACGGCATAGACACGTCCCAAGATAAACAAATTGCGCTTGCCAAATTGGAATCTATGGGAATCCACATTGACGCCCTGACAGACGATCAAAGGCTATACTTGGAGGGATTCAGCGAAGGAACATAGACCTTAGCATTTTCTTAAGTACCTATTAATGGACATGGTACTGCGAACACGGTCTCAAGATATTAATACCCACATATTGTTTCATGGTTGATTTGTGAGGAGCGTAAATTCCAGAAGTAGCTGGATGGGTGGTCTAGCCTGGTTATGATACCTGTCTCACACACAGGTGACCGAGAGTTCAAATCTCTCCCCATCCATTATACCTAAAAAGAGGATTAGGACAAAATTAACGTTGCAAAAAACACGGCAGAAGTAATAGCAAGGAAAATTTTGGTTATATTCATAGATCTGTTAAGAGCAAATGCGTAATCATCGAATTGTCGATTACCCATTACTTTGATCATCGATACCGAGGATAACAACTCAAAGCTCGCCGACGCGGCTTTCTCAATAGACTTTTTTGACAGCTGAAGATAAATTTCTGTAATATCATCATGGTTGCTTGTCTTGCCGAGGGCGTAGTATCCTTGCCGCGTCCTCTTTCCAGAAGTAGAATGTGTATCTGAAGTACAGAGTTCGAGTGTTTGAATTCCATTCCGAGACAACTTGTTAATGATATTATCTCGTAGACTATTATCCATGTTATTCGAATCAGCCCATCCAATGACATATTGATTGCCAGCTACCTCAAAGACAATAGTTGCGAGTCCTGATTGTCCTAGTTCTTCCGTTAGCCCCGTCGTGTTGCAGGAAATATCATCCAAGCTGGCATATCCTACTTTGAATCCATATCTGGGAGCATTAATCAATTCTTTCAAGCAGATTTCTCCTGCTGACAATAGACTCTCACAATCTGATTTTTTCAGCTCTTCTCCCATTGCGTTATGACTGTCAACCACAAGAATATGCTTCAGGCCGAGATGGAAAGAATATTCTTCTAAGGCTAGTCGTATGCTTTCAGGCACATCTTCCATTCCCACAGGTGCCATGGAGAGAATAACTATGGCGGTGTCGCCAAAAATAATTCCAGTTGCTGTGCTTCTTCCAATCTTAGTCTGGAACGGAATAGTGCCTGTTTCGCACCTTTCTGAAACCGTTGCGTGAGAAAGGGTTCGAATATAGTTATCGACTTCTGACTTGGAGGGGATATTTCGTGAATGATTAGACACACCGTGGAGAATCAAGGCATTTCTCGAGTATTCTGAAAAGAGAAGATACGGCAAGTTACTACCCCCTATCGGTTTGAACGGACCGGGATGCAAGTCTGGAAGAATAATAGATACCTGAGCACTTGGCGATTTGAACTTTGCAATATATGTAAGCACCTTTTCCTTATGAGATCGAGCCTCAGCAATCTCTTCCATTCTGTCCGAGCTATTTTCTGTCCAGGCAGCCAGAAATGCTTGTAAGACAGTAAATGTGCTGTTGACAGAGGGGCTTCCGGCCTTATCAGCCAACCGAGCCCAGGCCAGAGCTAGGATTATGAAAATTGAACCATAAGCAAATCCTGGGGTCATAGACAGGATAGATTGATAGAAACCTAAAGGCACAAAGGCCAACATTAGAAGGACGGGTTGAATGAATGCAGAAAGGATAGATCTAGGGATGCCCGTACCGAATACAGACACGAAAATCCCGATGCGCATACCAACTGCTAGTAGCATTCCCTCAACTACATAACTAGTGGGACTTGTTGTCTTTGAAAGTAATGTGTGAAAAACTATTCCGAGAATTATGGTTAGGGCCCAAAGCAGAGACGCGAATGCAGAAACATGAAAAACCTTTGTGATTTTATTGAGTGACCTTCCCCGCAGGACATAAAAATCCAGAAAGACTGAACCTGTCATTGCGGCTAGACCGAGAGGTAGATGGAGCGCTAGCATTGATAGGTCTGTCTTAAATATATTGGTATAAGACAAAACAATAACAACAGCTATTCCGAGCAGTGAGATGAGATATGATATCTTGTACGATGAGGGATTTAATCTAGTAAAAGACCATCTTCTATGGATAACAGATACGCTGTTCGAATCTGACGTACGCATACGTCAGCCAACCGGAAACAAAATCCTTATCAAGATAGATATGCCGATGAGCCCACCTGTGACACCGAGAACGATCTCAGGCTTTATCTTAACTCCTTTGGTCTCATCTTCAAAGAACCTCAACAATCCTGCACTTGAAGCTGGCAGAGGAGCGTTCTTTTTCTTGCTCATGTAACCCAGAGTGTCGATAGTCTGCTTTAAATACATTCCGTTTAGGTTAATTGGTTAGCCTGTAAAGTATTTTTGTCATTATGGTCCATCGTAAATGTCTTCAGTCCGATCGTAGAAGTTTCAGGTTTATTCTTATTGTCGTTAGTCTTTTTAAAGATAGAAAATTAATTAACCTTGGTATCTTGGGTCTTCAAGAGCTGCAGTCTTCTCCAGAATCCTTAGATAGATTTCAATGAGATCCGCTTTTAACTTCTGCACCGAGATATCATTCTCGTCCCTGAGTTGTTGGACTAGAATCATTATTTTTTCTTGAATTATCGACTTTGCTAGGCCTCTATTTGTATTCCTGTTCAAGTTTCCTTTATTATCAGCTGATTCTGTTAGAGTGGGCTGTCCGACAATATCCTGTGGATTGCAGCCATTTATGCAAATATTCTCATTCTGGAACCTGACTTGGATCCCGGAGCACGAGGGACAAGGATCTTTAATAAGGGTCCCCCCTTTCAAAAGCAAAGATGCTGCGTCTTTTAGCTTACCTGAATTCTGCTTGTTATCATGTCGAATAACCATTGATGTTGGCATATAATACCCATTAGCGCAATATCTTTTTTGCTATAGGCATTCTTTATCTAATTGACTTTCTTAACGTTACACCGACAACCCTTATGCACGCTAGTTTCAAGCTAAAACGAGAGCGGGCAAGGCTTAATAAGAACAGTTGGGAAGATAGTTTACTAAAAGATGGCGGTTATATGCAAGAAATGTGGCTTGCCGGATGATCTGTGTGCTTGTGGTGAACTGGATAAGGAAGACACTCGAGTTGTAGTCCGCCTAGAAACGAGGCGATTTTCTAAGACGACCACCATGATCGAAGGGATTGATCCAAAATTGAGTGATATTCAACGCATCATTAAGGAACTAAAGAGCAGATTTGCTTGTGGCGGGACCGCTAAAGACGGTTTCATTATGCTCCAAGGTGATCATAGGGATGATGTGAAGGGATACTTGGTAAAGCTTGGCTTTAACGACGCTGCTATAGAAGTGCAATAGGCGAGCCTCACAGTAACTTTCTAACCCAAGGAAAGAGCAACCAAGTTAGGGCAGATCATCGAACCTGCTCTGCTCGGACTTGTAGGTGATTATTGGGCAATTAGATAGATTGGTTGAGTAAAAATGGAAGGAAGACCTAAATTGATGCCTAGAGTTTAAGGTGCAGTTTTAAGCCTTTATACCGATTTCTGATGGTGACTTCTGTTACTCCAGCTGCTTCGGCCACGTCCTTCTGTGTCTTGTTCTCACCGTTCATCACGCAAGCTACATACAAGGCGGCAGCGGCTAGACCCATTGGATCTTTGCCCGCCGAAATTTTACCTTCTTCGGCTCTCTTTAGAATATCTAGAGCTTTACGTTTTGTCTTTTCAGACAAACCGGCTTTACTAGCAATCCGTGCGACACACTTCACCGGATCGACTACAGGCATCTTCAGGTCCAGTTCTCTAATAAGCAACCTGTAACAACGCGCAACATCTTTTTTCTTGATATTACTAGCATTAGCAATATCTTTTAAAGTCCTGGGCGTTTCAGTGTCACGGCATGCAGCATAAAGTGCGGCGGCCACTAAAGCAGAGATGGAGCGTCCTCTTACAAGTCCCTTCTCAAGCGCTTTCCTATAGACATACGCGGCCTTTTCAATCACGGCATCACCAACAGCAAGTTTGTCCTTTAATCTGTCCAACTCACTAAATGCCTGTCTAAAATTGCGGTCGACAGGCTCATGCACCTGACTCCTGCTATCCCACGTTCTTAATCTTTCAATCGTACTCTTCATCGATGCTGACAATGGCTTTCCTGATGCATCTTTGTCTACTGGACCTATGATGGTCGCAAGACCCATATCATGCATGGCAAGCGATGTCGGAATTCCTGCGCGACTCCTGTCTTCGTGTTCTTCCTTCGAAAAGGCACGCCATTCGGGGCCCATCTCCTCAATCCTCTCGGTAACTACAAACCCGCAGTTGCCGCAAAACATCTCCCCACTAGAGTTGTCGGTAACCATCGGACCCTTTCCACAACGTGGACATCGGTCGCTAAATACTGAAATATCCTTTACCAAATTTCTTCACCGTAAAATTTCTTCACCGTAAAAACGCCACAACTACACATCTTATATATATATTTTTTTCTGTTATTTATGGATTACCATCAAGTAACCGTAATGGTTCTTTGGATTGAGAGATTTTTAGTAAGTGAGCTTTAGATTGATGTTATAACGATTTATAATCAATAAATAATGTAAATCCCATAAACGCCATCCAGGTAGGGAGCAATGAAGACATACATACAAATCTTAATTAAGGAATCATGATGCAGAAATACGATGCAAACGGTCGGGAGAATTCCCAGGTGGGTCATTGAAAAAGATCCGTCGTGGGAGAAAGCAGTTCACTCCAATTATGACATACTGGAATGGACTAAAAAAGGAGCTGACCTGCGAGCAACTTGTGATCCAGCAAGCATGTTTTGTGATGTCATGATTGAGGAAAGGAATCAGCATCTCGATCTATCAGATCCGATTTCGAAATTTAACAACAAGAGCAGATTGAGCACATTCGCCTCAGCAGATATAGCAAGATACCTATCAAGTAGATATCTCAACCCTAGGTTCGATATCAATAGGACGGGGCTTTTTAAATTTCACAAGCTTTAGCAAGATTATCGATGGCATAAAGGCTTAATTTATGCGTACTATGCTTCTTTGGAGCATTGCAGTTATTGGTCTGTTATTATTTGGAGTATTTTTAAACATAGGGGTTTATGCCCAGTCGCCAAAAAAAAGTGCGTACGTGGACACGGTGAGATTTATTCAATATCTGGATGATAACGTTGCACTGCAAGAGATCAAATCCGGCAATTTAGATACCTATTTTTTTAGGATCCCGCTAGAAACGGTTTCTGATGTCAAGGCTGATCCTAACTTGAAAGTATATGACAGAATCGCAGGCTCTTTTGGGCTCTTGCTGAACCCAGCTCCTTCAAAAGATGATAAATCAATAAACCCCTTCCAATTCAGACAAGTTCGTTTTGCGATGAATTACCTAGTAGATCGCGAATTTGTTGTTGACGAAATATTAAGAGGCTATGGTACCCCCTTAGCTGCTCCATTCGGCGTATATTCTCCTGAATATCTTAATGTCTTAGATACAATAGAGTCATTTGGTTTCAGATACAACCCACAGTTCGCACAAAAATTGATTTCTGATACACTTACTAAGGCAGGAGCAACAAACCAGGGAGGAAAATGGTTTTTTAAAGGAAATCCCATTAAGGTTAAAATTCTGATCAGGAGCGATGATCCACAGAGACTATCCATGGGCGAGCTCGTGGCTTCAGAGCTACAGAGCGCAGGCTTTAACGTACAAACGGATTTTGGAGACTTGAACAAGGCAAATCCGATTGTATATGGCTCGAATCCTCAAGACTTTCTTTGGCAGGTTTATACGGAAGCCTATGCTGGTACATCTGCATTCGTAAAATATAACCCTGTGGTTGCCTCCCAGATGTACGCACCATATTACGGGAACATGCCTGGTGCTCAAAACCCTGCATTCTGGAATTATCGAAATGAGACACTAGATAAATTAACACAAAGAATAGAATTTTTTAATTTCACATCTGAGGGACAGAGAAATGAGCTACTCCGAAATGCCACCAGGGACGGGATTGACGAATCTGTCAGAATCTTCATTACACAAAATACGGAGCCGTTTGTTGCATCTTCCACGATAAAAGGTTTGATTAACGATTTTGGCGCTGGAATCACAAGTAAACTTTCACTTATGAACGCTAGGACTCCGAAAAGTAGCAACACTCTTGACATCGGTGTCAAACAGATTTACCAAGGGGCCTGGAATAATGTAGAGGGTTGTAAAGATGTGTATTGCACACAGATCTATTCTGCTATATCTGACAGTGCTACCTTTAGAAATCCCTATACAGGCGAAGTGATTCCAATGCGAGAGCATTGGATAGACGTCTCTACGAAGGGTCCTACAGGGAAGCTTAAGGTTCCCCCTGATGCCCAGATTTGGGATCCTTATTCGCAGCATTGGAAATCTGTGGGCCAAAACGCATCATCAATGAGTAAAGTCACCTATAAAATTCTCTATTCGAATTGGCACAATGGGATTTCGATGGACAAATCAGATTTGCTTTATACGCAATACTTCCTCTTCCAATGGGGAACCAATACAGGAAAAGGCGATCTTACGATTGATCCAGAATTCACATCTCAAGCGCAGGCAGCACTTCCACTGATCAAAGGCTTGAGATTCATTGCAAATGGCGAAATGGAGTCTTATATTAACATGTGGCACTATGACAAAAAGGAAATCGCCGACGCAGCAACAATTTGGCCGGCTGAGCCATGGGAAATAACTGCAGCAACCGAGAGACTTGTAACTTCAGGTAAGCTTGCTTATTCGAGTGGAGAAGCTACAGCGAAAAATGTTGATTGGCTATCGTTGCTGATTCCAACACACGCTGAAATGATAAAAGAAGAACTCCAGAAAATGAAGGATGAAGGTTATGTTCCGGCTGCTCTTAAGGGAATTGTAAGCGTGGGCAATGCAACGAAGAGATATGATGCCAGCATAAACTGGATCACAAATCACAAGAATGCAGTTATCGGAAATGGCCCGTTCTACCTAGATAGCTATAATCCTGCAGGTGGAATAATTATCATAAAGGCATTTAGAGATCCATCCTATCCCTTTTCCCAAGGGTATTGGTCTTCGTTTGAAAATCCGAAACTTGCAACACTTCAAAGTATCAACGCTCCACAGTTTATATCGATTGGGCAACAACCTGTTGTTGTCAGCCTAACTGTGAATGTAGGCGGAAAGCCTAGCAACGATACAATCGTTAACTACTTCATATCGAATAAAGATAACAAGGTAGTTGTTCAAGGAGTAGCAAAGCCTGCCTCTGCGGATAACAAATTAGGTACTTACAATATCATATTACGGGAAAACGATACTTCAAAACTGTCTGTTGGCCCTAACACTTTGAAAATATTTGCAAATAGCAGGGAGGCATTTAAACCGGATATTTATTCTACAGTATTAATGGAGAATTTCTCTCGTTTCAAAGGATGATGACACTTGACTAGGTTCCATTTTTTCTTAATTAGAAGATCAATAAATATGCTGCTTGTGGTCTTTTCGACTATGGTGCTCACCCTTGCTCTTCTCGGCTCTACAATGGATAAGATACTAATTGATGCAGTCAGATTTGATGAAGTGAACAGTGTAAACC
>WJXE01000210.1 GCA_009665115.1 Nitrosopumilales archaeon | reverse complement strand
GGGCGGCATTCGCAATTGCTCGCTTATTAGTCGCGCGGCCAGGCTGATAAAAGAATTATTCGAATTGCATTTAACCAAATCCGTTGCAATGACACAAGAAGAAATTAAAAAAGAAAAAGAAAAGGAAGAAACAGTAGATTGGATGACGCGATGGCTGAAAGACCAAGCAAAGGATTTGGAAAGACCATGAATGATTTTGATGCTTGGCAAAGAATCCTGCTAGAATGGAAAAACGTTAACCACATGAAGAGACTCAACCAGCAATTATACGACCAGCTTGGTGGAGCAATAATCTACATCTTGAAATACGGTGAAAAGAACAATATTCCTTTACCCAATAAGGATGCTTTGTATAGAATGATAGACAATGTTCATGATATAACGGGCAAGATTAAACAACGTCATGAAGAAATTAATGCACCTGACGGGGCATAGACCTTCGAAGCTATGACCCGACGGTTAACACCCCTCCTGCATGACCCGTTATGTTAACAGAACCAAAGATGATTATACTTATTATAATAGAGTGGACTGTAACTTTATCCACTTCTGGGCGTTATTATCCGTATAGATCTCCATATTTTTATCTTGAATTATATTCTTTGCAATGAGTCTTGCAATAGCTGGAGGAATACGATACCAACCAACGAGAAGTAGTGGAAGGTCGTCGACTTTTTGCGGTGTGTATCGCAATTTGTTAATAAAGCTCTTTACATCTTTACTTTGCATCTCGTGCATAGCCGCAACATCCAAAGGATTCGTTTGTATTTTCTCCAGTCCTAAATGGACTAGATAGTCTATTAACAACTTACGATACTCTTCTTTTGATAAGTTTTCTAATAGGTTCTGATTAATTTTTTTGTTAATATGTCCGTCAAATTCCTCTAGACTTGTTTTGATTTCCAGTATCCTAATTGTGGTGGAATACTCAGACATACCATTTTCTCCTGATGACGAACTATTACAAAGAGAAGAAGCGAACGTCTGAAACCCGTGAATTTCTATGTTATACAATACATATACACATGAATTTGGAGTATTGTAGTATTCACCGTCGTATAGCTTTCGTTTTAGTTCGTCTAATGCAGCATCAAAATTTTGAAATATAATATTTCTGTTAGTCATTTTGTCGTCGTTATTGTCGCTGTATAGATTTATGGCTGTATTAAATGATAATGGATACTCAAATAAGTTGTTTTCGAAGACTAGGACGAAAACACCCTGGTTGAAGTAGAAGTCTCCGTTATTTCAGACATCTACTCAGAGTGAATCGTTATACTAGGTTTGAATTAACAATATTTTGAAGATGACAATTTACAGTTCATAAGATGTATATGGTTATCTTACGTGTATCTTACATATGGGCGAAATAAAGGAAAATGAGGTATCTCTCAATGAACCAAATGCCGAATACGTTCACCTTATTGAAGATGTAAATGTGTGGTTCATTGATTATGTTATTGGAGTAGCATTTAGAACACCTATAAATTTCGTAGATAAAATGAATGGACTCTCAGAATCAGGTAGACCTTATAGAGAGTTTTCTGATTACAAAGACATGCAGGACTATTTGGACAAAATAACTGGTCAGGAGATTGTAATTGAATCCTCTATAGATCCTAGGACAGATACAGAATTTGATAGCAGGATCGTATGGGAGACGAAATTAAAAGAGTTTGTACCCAGAAGATAAAGTAATCCGATTGTTATAAAAACTACGAGTTTGATTGCCTAGTACTGGTTATTAACACTAAACGGAAGTATGTTATTATCTTAGCATTAACCATTTACAGGCGAAGATATATCAACGGGCACCATCAATATAGATTGGCTTTCTGATCATAGACATTTTATCTTTCATAAAACATATCAATAACTTGCAGGCGACATGATAGTGGTAAAGTATAACGACAAGAATTAAGTACTATAAAGACGACGGTGGTGATAATTTCATGGTGATTTTTTACGACGACAAGGTTGATTATTGCAGAGTAACAACTGATGATTCAGAAATTAGCCCTATGATACGAACTACGAAATCGGAATTTGATACTATTAGGGCAAACAGTGGATGGCTTGAGCTGGAGGATAAACAGGAACAAAAACAAATGAAAGGACTAGTCAAATTGTATAAAGTTAGGGGACAATCATTCGGAGTATGTGCAGTTTATTGTGGAGACAATGTCCAATGGACTAAAATGATTGAAGATGTTCCTCAGAATTGGTCTACAACATTAAGAACTATTTTCGAAGATCAATGGAGCGGTAATTTGGAAGAAGATATCAATACCGCTTTCCCAATGTTTGATGGAAATATAGAATAGCATAACAAGTCGTCTTACATTCCACAGAACCTGGTTCAATCGTTTCCCGTTATTTACATCCTTTTCAATTTCGTCTATAACGAAATGTCTAGGTGTGTGTTCGAACAAATAATCAAAGATGCAGATTTAGTTGAACTACCTCCTATAGCATAATAAGATCTTAAGTTTTATATATACAGAGTATGTAGGCACACATGATATGGTACAGTTGAAGGAGTTTGTTGGCGGTAACATCGTAGGATCTGGATCAAATTACGTCGTTGTACAAAAGGACAGCAAACGATTCTTTATAGAATTGAAAGATTACTCAGTACTGGAGTTGAAGAAATCTACTACTCCGTATGGATCTGATTTTTGACTGGCGTTAGGCCCTTAGCACTACATTGAACGTGAAATCGTAGTTGATGAGCAACTGGATTTTTGTGCATGACCGACTACCTCTCCCGATAATTCTACGAATTAAGTGAATAGATCGACTAAGAGAGCCTTCAACACTAATGCGTAAAGATACAGCACGGATATCAGCAAAAGATTAGATTATTACCTACAATCTTTATATCGCAGATTTAGCATAAAAGGTTTTATCTCTATCACTCGAACGCCTCTTCGTCCTTACTAGATAGGGTAAACTTATCAGATTATTCATCCTTCACTCCTTCCAAGTCTTCTCGCATTTCGTGCTCTGAGCTTTTCTGGAACTGATGTGTTCAGTTCCGTAACCAAATTCGCTCGCGTTTAGAGCCCGGGGTAAAACTTGTACCGCTTCACGTAGATAGTTTTTAGGCACTCGTTAGGCCGTCTAAATCATAGCGTCTTGTTCTAATTCTTCTGTTTCTGTTTTTCATTATCATTCTGACAAATTGACTTCATATTGTTCGCACACGTGCATCGGATGTGCATCCAATCCATCTGGGGTGAAAACCCGCTTTTGGTATAGAGGACATTGTATTTCCATACCCTCATCCGGTATCATTATTGTTGTCGCCCTTCCACCACTCTGTTATACAATACACCCATAAATAATCATACTAAATCAAACTCGGTACGGAAAACGTTTAGATTCTCTTTGTAAATGAATCCTTGTTTTTTCCTCTCGTTCCTTCGTAGAAGCAGTTTCCATATCCGTGAGTGCAAACAATCTAGGTCAAAATAACACATGGCCAATTTGGACATGTTCGATATACTTGTGTCTCGAATAATCCTGTCATTTTTGTGCTAAAACCTCCAAAAATCTTGCTGTATGATCCCTGAATCCTCAATAGCTTCTAGAGTCGTGCTTACCACCATAGCCCATTCTGAAGCACTTCTCCCCTCTTGATCTCCCAGTAACCAAATCTGGTTGACCTTGCTTCAAGCTACAATGAGTAGATCTAATTCACCTTCTTCTTCTGCATTTACGTATTTCTTCTATTCGACCTTTTGTTTTAGTTATTCATAGATTTTCTGAACACAGATTTGAGTATATTAGTACTGCCTGTCTGAAGCTTGCGAGATAACATATACAATTTAATATCTATCAGTTGCTGTCAACATACCTAGTCATTTAATTGTGGGAGTAGTTATCATTAATTCTCTGCCATGATGTTCGAGTAACTTTTTTCTTTGTATACGAGAAATCCGCCACTTAAAATCATCTCTCTTATAGAAACAGAACCCTTTTGCTCTTATATCAGATGTTCGTTGCA
>WJXE01000209.1 GCA_009665115.1 Nitrosopumilales archaeon | reverse complement strand
CACTAACGGTAAAGACCCAAGTGATCCTACGTCTGGAAAACTTTTTGATACAAGCATTATCAACGCAGCTGCATCAGCTCAATTTGCAACGACAAAGTTGGCTGCAGGCAATTATCCCTTCCATTGCTCCGTACATCCATACATGACAGGAACGCTGAAAGTACAATAGTGAAAATACCCGATTCAGCGTTTTTATTCTAGCATATGGCTTTTACATCAGGGAGCAATTGTCTGTGTACATGATGGATCTTACTCCTAAGGAAGTGGTGCCAGAGGAAATTGACTGCAAGGCCACGCGATTAATAATCCGATCAATATTTGCAGGTGAATAGCCACATTCCTATAAAAATCATAAACTATCAGGACTAAAATTTTAGCAGGAATAACTCCCACTAGAGGGCTAAGCGCATTTATGATTAAGAAGTTTTGCAGATTTGCTAATAAGAAACGTAACGTCGCCAATGCACATGGGGCATTTGTTAGGACATGCAAATATCCTTATATTATATACACCTTAAGGTAAAGATATTCCAATGTCGTTCTTAGAAGCGAAAGATTTGCACGCTAGCATAGAGGGCAAAGAAATTCTGACGGGTCTCAATCTTGTAATAAACAAGGGTGAAGTTCACGCCCTTATGGGCCCAAATGGTTCCGGGAAGAGTACGTTTGCAAACGTATTGCTCGGACACCCAAAATATAGTGTTACCTCAGGCGACATACTTGTCAAAGGTCAAAGCCTTCTGAATCTATCAACAGACGAAAGAGCAAGGAAAGGCATCTTTCTTGGCTTCCAATATCCGATCGAAATTGCTGGCGTCGGCTATAGCCACTTCTTAAGGAATGCTTACAATACTTTAACCAAAACATTAGCAGAAGAACAGAAGAATAGAGAGGTTTTTTTGACTGTAAGAGAATTCCACGAATATGTAAAGAGAAATTTGGATTCCGTTGGTTTAGATCCAGCGTTTCTTAGTAGATATCTCAACGAAGGATTTTCTGGGGGAGAGAAAAAAAGGTCTGAGGTAATGCAGATGCTAGTCCTTAAGCCAAATGTTGCGATTCTTGACGAGCCTGATTCGGGCCTAGATATTGACGCTGTGAAGTCTGTAGCAGAGGCAATCAACAAATTAATAGATACTGGGGCGGGAGTTGTTGTAATTACGCATTATGCACGGATCCTCAGATACTTGTCAAGATTAGATCATGTTAACGTTATGGCAAAAGGCAGAATCATTAAATCAGGGGATAAAGGACTCTCAGAAGAACTCGAAACCAAAGGATATGGATGGCTTGGATTAGAAGAAAACTAGGCTTCCAGTATGGATTATACTTTCCCATAGTAAAATTACCCGGATCTAGTTTTAAATATAGTTAATACATTTTATTATCAAATGGCCTCGCGAGGGGAAATCCAAGACGGAGCACGATCGCCATCACCCTCATCTTCGTCAGTTACACCAATTTATCTAAATTTTTCATTCTTTAAGGTTGATGCAAAGTGGAGATGGCTTAACGATATAGCAAAAGGCGAGGCCGCCAAGGAGTTTTCAATCTTAATAGAGGTTGCTAATACAAAGATGAGAGTTCGAACTTATTCCACGATGGGGCTTCGACCAGACACGGACTTTATGTTATGGATGATTTCTGATTCAGTTGAAAAGATGCAGATTTTGACATCAAAAGTTTATTCTACCCTGCTTGGAAAATACATCGAGCCTTCACACGTATACCTTTCTTGTCTTCGACAGTCAGTATACTCAACTAACAAAGTTATGCCGGGGTTTATGACGGACGAGAAGCCAATGAAATATGTAATTGTGTACCCTTTTATCAAAGCGCGAGAGTGGTATTTGCTTCCTTTTGAAGAACGGAAGAAAATGATGGAAGAGCATATAACGGTCGGAAGAAAATTTCCGCAGGTTAGATTAAATACATCCTATTCCTTTGGCATCAACGATCAAGATTTTATGCTCGCCTTTGAGACGAATGATTTAATAATTTTTCAGGATTTGATAGTTCAGTTGCGCGAAACTGGTGTTAGTAAATATGTAATTAAGGACACGCCCATGATTGTCTGCGTTTATAAGGGCATGGAAGATATCGTCAGGAGTATTGGATAGTGAGGTCATGCCCCCTTCAGATCAGTCTGCGACTGAGGTTTCTATTGAAAGAATAAAAGCCATTGATACCACCACCGCAGCGCTGAAAGAATGGGCAGTAGTGTGTAAAGCGCTCGAGGAAGGAAGGCAGGTAATTCTTCTTCGTAAAGGCGGAATTATGGAATATAGACAGGGTTTTGAGGTAAAGCATACCGATTTTTTTCTTTATCCAACTTTCGAACATCAATCGAAAGAATCCCTCCAGCCAAACTATGTGAACAAACTAGATATAGTACTACAGAACGCTCCGGTGAACAACAGGAACAGAATAACTTCTTGCGCAGCCGTAGTGCTAGTTAAGGAAATTACCAATAAATCGGTATTGGGACGATTGGAGAAATATCACATATGGAATGATCAGTATATCAACGTAAGATTTAGCTATAACCCTAAAAGACCGCTGAATGTAGTAGTATTACGAGTCTACAAAATGAATACCCCCCTAGAGGTCGATGTTAAACCAGAGCTAACTGGTTGTAAGTCATGGATCCCTGTTCAATTATTGTTATCTGACACAAAACTGCAACAGGAATATGATAATCAATCCGGCTCCGCTATAGATATAGTAAAGCCGGATTGTAAACCTGTTTTTAATGATTCAGAATTCACGGAGATTGTAACAGAGCTCCAGGAGGTTTTGAACCGATAAATGAAATATCGAAAATTAGGAAAAAGCGGAATTAAAGTAAGTGAAATCGGATTTGGAGCATGGACTATTGCTTTAGATTGGTGGACTGCGCACAATAAGAAGATTGACGATGACGAAGCAATTCGAATGTTAAAGCGCGCTTACGATCTTGGTATCAACTTTTATGAAATGGCTGATATGTATGGAAATGGTAAAAGCGAGAAACTCGTCGCGCAAGCTTTTAAAGATATGCGCGGCGGCCGAGGCGTTGGCGGCGTCGATGGAGAGGAAATTGTATATTCTACAAAATGGGGCTATGACATGTATACTAATGAGCAGGTCGGTCATAGCGAATTGCCACAAAAACATAATGACTCTAAATTTCTAGAATATGCTCTTCAGCAAAGCTTAAGCCGGTTGCAAACAGATTGCATCGACGTATACAGCCTTCATAATCCTAAGATGAATACTATAAAAAACAACGAGCTGTTCGGATCGCTGGATGCTTTGGTAAACAATGGCAAGATTAGAAGTCATGGGGTTGCGTTAGGTCCTGCTATCGGTTGGAAAGACGAAGGGCTGTTCGCCATGGAAAACCGAAATATCACGTGCTTGCAGACGGTTTACAATATCTTAGAACAGGACCCTGGTAGAACCTTTTTTGATGTCGCTAGAAAAAATAATGTAGGGATTATGGTAAGAGTTCCGGATGCATCCGGTGTGCTAACAGGTAAAGTCAATGAGAAGACGGTATTCGACAAAAATGATCATAGGAGCAGCAGAAAAAGGGAATGGATTATCGAAGCAATGCAAAAGGTTGAAAAAATGAAGCCGCTTGCCCTCGCAAACGGGTGGAATATAACAGAGCTAGCAGTCAAATTCATACTGTCTCAAAAAGAAGTAGCCGTCGTGTTGCCTACAGTAATTGACATTGAGGAACTCGAGACGTTTACGGGAATGTCAGACGGCAAATTCCTTGCTGATAAGGATATCGCAGAAATAAGAGGCCTCTACGAAAATAACTTTAATATCAAGCCTTTCGCGTCTGCATCTACTTCTACCTCTATTTCTCCTACTTCTTCGTAGTATAAATGAGAAGATTGAAAACGAACGTACAGCCCAAAATAGGAGTTAGCTCTCTCGTATCAACATGGTACAGAGTCGGCAGTTTTTATCATGTTTGTTGACTAGTACAATCCGAGAATAGCTGCCTTCTGTTATGACAAGGTGTT
>WJXE01000208.1 GCA_009665115.1 Nitrosopumilales archaeon | reverse complement strand
GTGTAGGAGAGGGATTTGATTTTACTGCGCTTTGCAGGGCATTTGCCGCACTAACTATGTCAGTTGCAACTCTTTTGTTATTCTCAGACACTTCATTTGGCAGGATACCAAATGTGTGATTTGCGTTTACTATTCCCACGATAGATTTCCCATGTTCTTGTGCCAAACTCAGATTTGTAGCTAGATTTGTTTGTACAAGATTAGCTTCAGCTTGCAGTATTCTTATAACTGAAAGAAATGATGCGCTCTCATCTCCAGTAAAAGTATGCGCGTAGGCTACTTGTTTGAATGGAGTGGTTATTGCTGCAGACAACGAACCTAGCAATAGCAAAATAACAATAACGGAAGTACTCTTTGCTGTAGAATTACTTTTTAGTAGCTTTTCCATTGAATATGATTTGTTAGAATACATAAAATAGTTTGTGGTACAAGTACCGAATTGCAAAAACATCCTTTTGTTTGCAGGACTACTTTGTACTCTTTTTTCTATACCGATGGTATATGGCAATTCCAATCGGCACTATTATGACGGTCGGAAGTATAGTCAATGCAGCATAGACTTTGTTTGCGTTTGCATTATTTTTATCGAGGATACTAAAATTTAAGGTTGAATCTTCATTCGCAAATGGGACAAATGGAAGAGGCTGGAAAACTATTTGATAATCACCGATTTGGAGATCCAAAGAAATGACCATAGGCCAGATGAGTGGTTTTATCATCAAAGAAAAAAACATGTAGTATGATGACGTTAAGAAGTAAAAAGAATAGCGCTGAGACACTTTGAAGGTGTGATACTTTTAAAATCAATGCTGTGTCGCTAATATATCATTCTTTACACAACACGCGGGTTAGACTGGCTCTGATATAATCTCACTCGAACTAGGTAGCTGTTGACTAAAGTTCCTCGACCATCGCCGTATAGTTATTCACTACCGCGTCCACGAAGCTCTTGTTATATTTATAAATTACATCGGACACCAATTCAGGATTCATTATATGGTACAGCCGATATTCTCCTCCGTACTTTACAGATATTAGACCTGCTTCCTTTAATCTTTTGAGATGCCATGACACGGTTGATGCAGCTTTGGCCAAATGTTCTTCTATTTCATTAAAAGTACATAAATCATGATCAAGTATGAATTTAATTATTTGTCTGGGAACATTATTTCTGAGCTGTCGTAGAATGTCAGATTCTTGTGTTGGAATGCTGATTGAATAGTACCTGGTCGCTTTATTTTCCCGTTGCCTATCAACCCTGATTCGAGAAGTTTTTTCCAATCCGCTAAGATGATATGCAAGGACCCCATTAGACAACGCCGTCAGTCTTAGAAGCTCTCTATACCTTATTCCTGGGATATTATTAATATGCATCAAGAGCATCTCTTTAGGAAAACCAAAATCACTAACGCCTTGTAAGGCTTTTACAGAAGTCATCTATTCACCTTCAAGACCCCTATGCCAAACAAGGTCAACATTACCAGAAGAATAATGTGCGAGAGCTCTATATCTACTATTGGGATTATCACAGCCTCAATATTAACCGTAGAATAGAACAAATAAAGAAACTCAACAAACGCTAACACAGCAAATCCACCCATCATAAAAAATAATCTACTGCTATGGTTCCTCCTGTAGGCTATAATCGAAACAACGGTAAGAAAGACAGCTATGATCACACTGGCAACGTGAACCAGAACGTGATAAATAACACCTGTATGGCTAAGATGCGGAATAATTACGGGGATGGCCAGTACGGCTATTACCGAAACTGTTATGATACCAAACAATTTGGCGCTACTTGTTGCTGCACCTCGTCCAGGTACCCTACCCGTCTGCATATCGAGCTAAAAGTGCTCGAATCATGTATTTATGCCCATTGGTGCAAATATCGATTAAAGATATGAGGATGTTTTTAGGATAAGGCCTTGAGTGGAAATATTAAGACATCTGGTAACATACCATGAAAGAAGGCACCTAACAGAAAATACCTGACTTTTGGCTCTTATTCCTTAATATCGCAACTAGGTCCTTATTTCTGAGTCTATAAGTTTGATGCATCCCACCTCTAGCTGATATAATCCGCGCTTTCCTGAGCCAAAAGAAATAGATGAACCTCCTTTCTTTGTATATTGCATGATGTCATTGGAGGAACATCGATCGTAGTCAAGTAAGAATAGTAATATTTTCCCGATAGTTGTACGTAGAACGTACTCCATAATACGTGCTTCCTGAGCAGTTGTGTTCAATATCTTGTACTCTTTCTTGTACGCTATCTGTTGACTTTGATTCCGCCTTGATTTTCCAAGTCTCTTTAAATGATATGCCAATAAGATTGAGGTCAATATCGGCACAAATGGGTTTTACTTTGCCATAGTCTTATTTCAATATTACAAACGATAAAAGAAACTTTGCTTTCATGATATCAAAGGCAGCACATGACTAAAGAATTTTAAAAACTGCAGATGAACAATCTTCTAGCTCCACTACTCCTGTTTTTGCGGATATAGAGGCACGCATGATCTACCCCTGAAATCATGGCTTAAATCACAACCGACTTAGAATGGTCTTCGTGGCACCGTCCTAGACTACTTTTGGCTTTGATGACCATTTTCTCATCCATTGCAGTAAGTCGATCACGGACTCAACTAGTTCCTGTCCTTTAACTGTTAACCTGTATTCCACTCTAGGAGGAATTTCATTATATGCATGCCTTTCTAAAATCCCACCCTTTTCAAGTTCTTTCAGACGAATAGCAAGTGTTTTGCTACTAAAGCCCTTCAATGTCTGTCTAAACTTCATGTATCTTACGGGATTTGTAGTACAGCATAACGGAATCAGAATCTCTAGAGCTCCTCTTTTTGTAATCAATTTGCGCAGTTTTGCAGTCTCAGCCATAAGTGATGTTGCATCATAGCCTTCAAAACTGCAGCCTTGTTGCTGTGCATGAATTGTCGGTAGTTCTGCTCTTCTCCCTTTAGTATCCATACTTTGCTTGCTTTATCTGTTTTCTCGTGACAACTTAAATAGTTTCTCTTGTAAACAACGTTATAAAAGACCAGTAGATTAAAGAAAAATTAAAGGAAAGTTGGAAACTTCGTCCCTTGTAGAGAATTTATCCATTTTTCAACTAGTCCATTTATATCTATGTCGTTCGATATTTGAACCAAAGCGGATATATATACAATTCACGTTAAGAAGAGATAGGGGCTTATGCAGACAGTTAGGGCTTCTTTATGTAATATTACATCTAGTAAGCCAAAAATGCTTGCGGTCGTCACGGCAGCAGTACTAGCTGTAATGGCCGTGCCTGTCATTCTTCCTCATATCACCGATACATCGATGATTTATCACTTATTACTACATGTGATTAGCCTGATCATAGCCATTTTTCTAGGCCTTGTTTCGATTCTTGCATATCTGAGAAATGGACGTTCCAGACTATTATTCATGATGTTTGGCTTCCTTTTGCTATCAATCATCGAGGCCATGTATCTCTTTGACGTTACGTCGAAGATTGAAGACATAGTGATTCCGATTGTAGATATAGAATTATCGCATGTTATCTTTTTAGTAATGCTGACATTGTTTGGTATAGGAATTTTCAGGGTTACTAAGCAGGAATGACTTGTTTATAATAATAATAATAGGCCCTGGTGTCAATACTTGGACGAACCAAATCTTGCTTGTAGCTATCATCGGCACGAAAGACAGACGCAGTTTAAATCACATATTCCAAATGTGACCTATCATCATTCATTCGTATAGTAATTTCTGCAGGAATTATGGAAAGAATTTGTGAATATACAATGCCGACAACATAAAGAATATGAGTACACTTATCGGACTTGTATTCGATATGATTCATGCATAAGGAATTTGTGAATATGTTACTTTTCCCTTTGTGGTCATCCTTGTGCAGGCATTCAGAAATTCTACGATGTCTTGGTCCTTCACGTATTTACTAGTGTTTTGACAGAACATTGATGTAGTGATAATTTACATCAGAGTAGTGGTCCCCTTACATGACCTTGTATAAGTTGGAATGTTCTAGCCGTACCACCGACGCTAAATGAAAGTACGTTGCTTCGTTCATGTTTATTTGCAACTTTTGTGATTGCCGTAACGTACATATACAATGGTCATTGGGATGGGATTTATTCGTTGATCTTTTAATTGTATTCTTGTAGTCGCTACTTGAGGGCATGGCTAACGAATTTTCAATCATCCGATAATCTAGATAATACTGCTTTAGGAGAGATAATAATTAAGATACAATCTATAACTACAACAATAAATAAAAAGAAATGAGAGCTTACTTTTGCCTATCTTTTATGACGATGTAGTTTTTGTTCTTGTCTTAGTATTTTGGAGTTGAAGATGTTGATGGTGTTGGTGCTGGTGCTGTTGATGCCGAAGTAGCACTTCCAGATGACATCTGTCCTCGAACTTCTCCAGGCGGGTTTTGTGTTGTGTGAACGTTTACATAAGCTTTGCCACCGTTGATAAGACTAATTAAATCAGTCATCTGTTTACCTTTTAATGGTCCTATCAGACT
>WJXE01000207.1 GCA_009665115.1 Nitrosopumilales archaeon | reverse complement strand
AATTACCGTTGAAGCCTATTATCATAGGAGATGTGGCTGTTAGAACTGTTCCTACTACTGACGCAATTACGTTTACTCCCCAAAGGAGTGTGATATCTTCATCGCTAGAGCCAGAACTAGAACTAGTACTAGAGCCACCACCACCCACTTCGCTGCCATGCAACTCTTGTTTTAAGCGGTTGGAAGCAGAGGAAGAAGAAGCCATTCTAGTAATAGATGGAAATTGAAATCCCATAAGAAAACCAGTAGGTGACAAGAGGGCAAAAGCCAGAGCAATCCTCTCTGGCAACTGCCAAACTATTGCAGATTCTATGATCCCTTGCAGGAAAACATAGTAAGCTAGCACTATTCCAACAAGTGGTGGTATAGATATCATTATTGCCTTGTAAGGATTTTTATGAAATAGCTTTCCACTCAAATATGCACCTATTCCAGTCGAAAGTAAGATCGAAAAAAGAATAACAGTCAAAGCCATGATTGGGGTTCCGAGTAAAAGTAAAAATCTTTGAATGAAGGTTATTTCCAAAAAGATAAAGCCAAGGCCAATAAACATCGCAAAGACGATATGAAATCGCGATGATGAGGTTAGTCTAATCTTGTTTACCTTTGAATAATAAACCAACAATAAGCCAAGGACTGCAGATACTCCAAGTACAGTTTCTATTAGCAATACCATTTGACTTGGAACGAGCTGTGTCGCAAAAAAGAATGGAGAATCGTCTGTAGGGGGTTTTAACTCAAAGCCCAGTCTTTGAGGATCGTAACTTACTTGTAGTATTTGTTGAAGTTGTTGTTGCTGATTATTATTGTTATTATTGTTATTGCTGTTATTTCCGCCACTTAATAGCAATCTGTCATAGGGAGGTTGTACATACCCTCCTGGCATCGCAATGACCTTAGCATCACTCTTGTTAACTCTCTCTTTTATCAAAGCAAGTTCTGAGGCAGTAAACGGGCTATTTTTTATCACTAAAAGCACTGGATAGAATGTTCGCTGAGGGTTCGGTCCAAACGTTAATCCAGGGCTATCTTCCACTATTAAAATCTGTTTACTAATATCTTGTTGATTGCTTGTCCCTTTTTCATACTCCCGCAACGCCTCAACGGCAAGAGGAACCAGCCTTGGCAATTCAGTACTCCAACGTACCATGACAAGCTTTCCGTTAACTCCATTTAAGTGATTCAAATACTGCTTGAATGCCTCGACTGTGTAAAGATAGTTTTCTGAAAGTGCATATCCGCCAGCTAGCTGAGCAGCCCAAGAGTCTACAAGTTTTATTACAATCGTATCGTACTTCGTATTTGTAGAGCTGATAAATCGTCTGCCATCGTCAATAGATAATTGTACATCTTTACGGTTGTACAAATTTCCTGCTGAACTCCCACCATATTGTTTTACAGCAGACACTATCAACGGATTCAATTCCACAGCTGTCACATTTTTTGAACCCGCTGACAAAGCGACTAAAATATCCTCGCCGCCGCCGCTGCCAATAACTAGAGTACTACTATTTTGCATTTTTGACATTTCGTACGGCATATAATCCATGTATCCCTTCAACCACTGGCGATCAGAAGAAGAACCATTCCATTTCAATATCGGAGTCAGGGCATCGGCATCAATAAGTATTGAGGCTAGGTCTCTGAAGCCGGTCTTGCGAATATCACCTGTATGTTTGACAACATCGATCCTAGAGAACGAATTCCATTTAGTTGATGCGTCAGTGTAGCCTGCGGGGTTGGCCAATAGATAACGTAGCCCTTTACTGTCTCCGGGTTGGATTGCGAGGATGTTAGAGTGCAAATTGGCAGCTAATAAAACCGCAGAAACACAGAGTACAATGAACCCATAGGATGCTGGCTTTTTTTCTGTTATAAATCGATGCGAAATTTCTTTCTTTTTTTGGCTGTACAATAAAGATGCATATGCAATAATCGGAGGTAATGTACCAAATACACCAATTAGGAGTAATACAGATTCTGCGCCCAGTCCTCGGATAAGCGGATCGAGAATAAGTGTGGCTGCCGATGCTCCTGCCAAATCAATAAAATATAACTTGGTTATTTGGCTCGGCATGGCAAGGTAAATCAATGCCATTGAAAGACCTGCAAAAAGGAAGGGAATTGATGATGCTAAAAAAAATAGATAGATAAAAGAGATGCTGGGGGGAATGATATGCCCTATAACAAATAAGAAAATTGGCAGTGATATTGCAAACCCTATTGTCGACTGAATTATTTTCTTTGGCAACTCTTCTCTTTTCATTCTATTTTTTACGAGATGTACCAGCAAGGCTCCAATTCCAAGTCCAAAAAAAGCCACAGAGATTGCCATGAAAGCGTAGTTATACCAAAGTATGATTGAGAACATTCTAGTGAGCGTAAGCTCAAACAACAACACGCTCAGAGACAGTATGAAAAGAGACGCAAGAAGAAAGGCTAATAATGAATTCGACAGCATCTCAGACCTAGCACAAGTACGTTTCATATAGGTATTTCGAGTGTAGAAAACTTATGAAGCATGATTGAAGTGCCCTTACTTAGATCTATGAGGAGATGATAGGAAATACAAAAAAAACTTCTCATTCAACACATCACCCTTGATCGACCGGAATCAAGAAAAACGGGTCAACTCGTTGTATTAAAATTTTTTCCCATCTTTTTTGCAATTAAATTCGAGTGGGGTGTGTCCGGCAACAAGGTTCGTTGCTAAGGACTGTGCATGTGGAGCTTTAACAGTCTACCACCTAATCTCAAAGGCAACGTACTTAAGCCAGGAACAGGATTTAACATCTTTTCAGCCAGACAAAGCGAGTGGCGTATACCAAATACTACCAATAACAATACGCACCAAGATTTTTTGACAACTCATGAATTTGTACTGACAATTTATTTTTATACATAGAATCTAATTTATCCCATCTGAATATTGAACCGCCATCTACAAATTGAATTGCCTTATTCAAATCGGTCTGTTGTGAAGCGTGATCACAATTATTGATATCTCTATTTTTTGCCTGAAGCCCCTTGAGATGGCTAAATTTACACGATTCTAATCCTCTTACAATATACATAAAGAAATCGCACGTCCGCCCCTCAACCATTTTAACTCGAAAGATTCCAAAAGTTGCCCTTGCTTTGCTCAGAAAATCTAATAATTCATCCTTGTTAATTGTCACGACCCCCGTGGCCATTGATTTTTTTTTATTTTCCTTCACTGCACGGTCTGCCTCTATAAGATCTAAACCGATAGAGTCTCCATACGGTGGTGGTCTTTCAGCATCCGTCACGAAATCATAGCTCTCCGTTGGTAAAAGTTCTTCAGCTTTGAGATATACGTCACCATGACCGATCCAATAATTCACAACGTCTGCCAAACACCGGAATGATGCACACTGCAACGCCTTCCTCTTGTCTTCGGCTAGCTGTTCTATCCTCATGACCACTTCAGCATCGCAGGCATGAATAACTTTCGTTAAGGAACCGCCTTCCACGAAATTCCATATTGCCTCTATCTGTCCAGATAGGCACAGGTCACAAATACCGCTGAACCCTATTGGTTTGGCAATACCAATATCGGTTAGAAAAGTGTTGGCGTTTATTAGGGGTGACAATTGGGCGTACGTTTTTTCAACAGCCATAAAATTGCGCACAGCTTCGGCAGCAGGATTGCGTAATGGATTTGTGACCGTTAGCGCTATATGCTCAGACCTACTGTTGGTCTCAAGATCGTTTTTATAGGAAATGTTGCCTCTACTACTATCAGCTACTGTCCTATTTTTCCTACCCAATAGCCTCTGGGGATTAATAGGCGGCTGCTACTGGCCGGATTGCCTTCCCGCTAAATAATCAATGTAGCGGACTGGAAGGATTCTTCCCTTGTGTAACCTGTAAGTATGACGCTCTGCGCTTGATTTTCTGGTAAAATCCTCCGCGCATAGAGGACAAGCCCATACTGGTTTGGACATTCTAGTGATAGATTGTCAATGTTTATAAAAACTTGCCCACTAATAATAGTATGTAA
>WJXE01000206.1 GCA_009665115.1 Nitrosopumilales archaeon | reverse complement strand
GGTTTATTCTATGGCTTTCAGCATACATGATAGTTTTCTTCAAGCGTCAATATGGACTTAGAAAAGAGGAGGAAGTAGATTGTGCCTTCGAAAAACCATGTGGTAATCCTGAGTGTCAACAATTGCATAACCCATATCTTTGTGATTATGGGAAGAAAATTAAGGATGATTAAGAATGCTAAATATTGGATAGAGAAACTCCATCTTTCTGAATTACATGACGAGGGTGGATATTTCAAGGAGAGTTCTAGGTCTGACAAGATAATTCAATTAGAACCGAATGGCGATCGTTCACTTTCATCTGCAATATACTACTTGCTAGACGGAAAACAAGGACAATTTTCTGCGTTTCACAAACTAGGATGTGATGAAATGTGGCATTTTTACGATGGTAGCTCGCTTACCTTGTATATAATAAATGACAATGCTGACCTATCGGCGATCAAGTTAGGAAACAATATGGAAAATGGTGAATATCTCCAGATATTAGTAAAAGCCGGCTCTTGGTTTGGTGCGACTGTCAATGACCGATCTTCTCATACACTAGTAGGATGCACATGTTCGCCGGCTTTTGATTATCGGGACTTTGAACTTGCAAAAAGAAAAGAACTGGATGAGATGTACCCTCAACACAAATCGATTATTGAAAAGCTCACCAGAAGCTAAATTTGGGTAAATAAATTCAAGAGTGTCGATCATCAATTACGAAGCAATTGTTTACCACTAGATTTTTTCGTTATATCTATAATCCAACTAATGAATAAATTGAAGAATTAAAATATATTCAAGAGAACAAACCAACGTAACGTCATTAAGACGAAAGTGTACGAGACATCATTACCTGATTTTCTCAAGAGATATAGTTTAGACCCTGAAGCAATTTTCCTTTAGATACATTGTTATGTGGTTTTATTCGTAGAATGCGGTCGCAACAAGGACATCTCATACCTCCACATTTCAAAAATATCTCGCATTCTACACAGCGCTTAAAACCTTGATTGTAATAACATGCTGAATCTTTCGTTTTGCGAGCTTTGTAGAACGAGCAGATGTCTGTACAGAACTTTCTCAAATTCTGTATATTCCTTAGACCTGTTCCTTTTTCTTATTCTTTGCCGCGGAGGACTTTGATTTTGAACTACCTTTTTCTAATAACTTCAAGATTTTTGGCGTAAGTAACCATCTTAATTCACCACTTATATTTGGAGTCAACGAAATTACTCTTATCTTAGCCAATCCAGCTTTCTTCAGACTTATTCGGCCAAGTTGGTTTACTCTATTTTTTTGAAATATCATATCATACATCATATTACTGAGGTATGGCTCATGTCCAATCATCAGTACACTTGAATCTCTTGTATATTGATTTAATCTATTATATAGCTTTGATCGATTGCCTTCGGGAACCAAATCGTTCCAAATTGATATTCTGTTTTCGATAGCTAAAACTTTGGCAATTATCTTTGCAGTCTGTACTGCACGTTTAAGAGGACTCGTTACAATAGCGCTAATTCTCAGATTTAGGGCCTTAACAGATCTAGCTATAATTGCAATCTCTTCTCTGCCAACTATTGTGAGAGGTGCGTCACCAGTATTCACACCAGCAGCAACAGCCATTCTCTTGCCTGAGTCGCCATGTCTTAATAAATATAAATCCAAATCAAACAGCACCTGCTATTGAGAGTCTATCTCGTTACTTCTTGTTTTTCTTGCCTTTCTTCTTTCCCTTTTTCTCTGACTTTATATTTACAAAGGCATTGTCGATAGCATTTCCAATCTTTGTTACATGTGTCTGTAGCTGTTCTATTTGGGACTGTATTTGCTTGATTGATTCTTCACTTTCTGCCAATTTATCATCCCGAGTCTGGCTGATCTGTTTAATGTCCTTGTTAATGCTCTTTAGTTGGAGTTCTATTCTAGCATTTTGTTCAACTATTTCGTTAATTTGCTGTGGTAATTTTTTTATTAATGTTAATTCATTTCTTGGGAGTTTAGATTCTGTCTGCTCTTGTAGTGGTGGTAAGTTCTGCTGTTCATCATTGGCTCCGGTAGGCAGCGCAGTCCCAGATGTAGTTTTTGACATGAACAAAATATATAAAACACCACTATATAATAGTTATAGTCTATATAGACTATAGCGTCTAGGATTAAGTACTACGTCAATTTAGCCCGTTGGAACAAAAGTTTATCGGGTATCAACTAACCCCCAATACATCGGTCTAATAGAGCAATTACCGAGATTATGAATACTCTTCATCAGCAGCTACAATATTTCCTACTACTTGCAAGTCCTTCGACAGCACCTTCTTGTTCATCCGCTTATAGCATCCATCATCTCTTGCATTTTTATGTTCGTCATCTAGTTTGGTACTCTCATACTGTACCTGTCGAATTTCTTTTCTTGAAACACTTCCAGAACACCTAGTCCCATTATGATAGCCGCCAGGACAATCTGTAGATAAATACTTCGAAGAACAATATAGAAGAACAAGAATAAACCCATTCTAAATGCATCAAACATCTAGAATCCAAAAAGAGTGTAATGCACCAAACGAAAATTTATGCCAGAATAAATTACAAATTCTATGACTGATAACATAACAAACGCAAACGACCGCCATTGATTTGCGCCATATAATAAGTCTAAGATATCAATATCAGAATATAATAGACTGGACAGGAAAATGTTGATAGATGGGCGAATTACTGCTAGGCTGTTCAGGTTGGAATTATCCTGATACCCCAGATAAGGGTGGATGGACAGGAGTATTCTATCCTGACAAGGACACCAAAAGGCTTCGCTATTACTCTCAATTCTTTAATACAGCAGAGATGGACTCTACTTTTTACGAGAAATTTTATTCACATATGACGAAGGGCACATTTATCGGTATGACCAGAGCAACCCCGGAGAAATTCCAATTTTCTATAAAAGTGCCCGAAACGGTTACTCATGTCAAAAGGCTCGATATCAAAAAAGGAGCCATGACGTCTTTCGAGGAATTTCTGGATAAAATATCTCCCTTAAAAACAGCAAACAAATTGGGCGCAATATTATTCCAGCTTCCTCCAAGCTTTACTGTTAGTGAATTTAAAAACACTGAACAATTTCTGGATAGATTGCCTACTGCTAATGACTTTGATTATGCAATGGAATTCAGGCATCCTTCTTGGGAGACAGAAGGGCCATGGGAAATGCTCAAGCATTACAACATCGCAGCAGTAATGACAGATTCTCCAGCGAAAGAAAATCTCCAATTCCTATCAAGGATAACAATCACAGCAGATCATTCATTTTTGCGATTCCATGGAAGAAATACCAGAGGGCATTATTGGTATAATTATCTGTATTCAGAACAAGAATTGAAACCGTGGGTGGAGAAAGTGGATCAAATAAAAAAACAGACAAAGATTCTTCGTGTATACTTTAACAATCATTACGGAGGAAAGGCTGTGGTTAATGCATTACAATTCAAAGCAATGACTGGTCATTCACTATCTGAGATTGAAACAGATGCACTAGAACACGCGGAGAAATATTTGTCTAATCACGGGTTAATGACATCTTCTTCAGTCTACCCATCGTGAACATCTCTCTCAGTCTGTATGTCTTTTTGACGTTCTTGCCTAATCTCATACCACCACTTCCTATTTTTCTTCCGGTCTATGTAGACTGTCCTGTCAAAACCAAAATATCCAAGTATTGATTCGGCCGTTTCCAGCAACATATCACGATATTTTTCTTTTTATAATCATGCTTCCTCGTTAATGAGATCTAGAGGCATGACCCTGCGAAGTGGATTTTTATGGGCCACATCTGTGTAAATTATGATAGTGGGTAGCTTTAACTGTTCGGAGCTTGTTTTTCCTCGTTATTTCTATGCAGAATTTGTAAGGCACTATGTACTAACGAGATTGAATCCAACGTCGATCCTACGTCTATCGCGACAATATTGTAAAAATTGCTAAAAGTTAATAGATAATTTCAAAAATAAACTAATTTATAATAATTGACGATTTCTATTAAGTCGTTTACACGTATACTCTATTATATTTGTAAGAGTATACG
>WJXE01000205.1 GCA_009665115.1 Nitrosopumilales archaeon | reverse complement strand
TAAGAATATGCATCTATTTTATTACGTCGCTACTGCTCACGAGATTAGCTAGATATACGACTAAATATATGCACTTTGATCTTATTAGGTTATCTAATCATAAAGTATACTCCTGAATTGACGTATCAAGCTCGAAGAAACGTTTCCTCACATTGGATAAATAATAAGGGTTCAATATGTAGACCAATTAGAATATTGTTCTAGAACTTTATATGACATTGATATTCGATGAGATGATCTTACATTCATGGCCACAAGAAATGAATACCCTGAGAGATATGGTTGATGGCTAAACGAATTAGAGTCTCGGCATCACTACAAAGAGAACAAACGAGCTGAATGATTTAAAGGAACTCTGTAGCCTAACCGACAATATAAAACGAGCCTTTTATCAAGAGTGTAAACTACCACGCATTATAGCCCGAAAACTCGAAAGTAATAATAAGTACCATAACATTATTCAGTGTGAGGCTTTCGGTATGAATATTTCGGAGAGTGAAGTGCCCATTCAAATCGTAGCAAAGACATGTGGTTGTAGAGAGAAGAACAAAAGGAAAGTGACGTATCAGTTTATAGATTCTTATCATAGTCTTTGCCTTGATAAGAAAGACATCATATATGCAGAGCTAGAAGCATGTGAAAGACTTCTTAAATATGCATCAGACGAAGGAGATAAAAAGACCGTCGAATCAGAAATAGCAGAATTAAAGATGGCGTTGGATCTTTTGACCTAGTGCTGCGTTTGTATACGTGCTATTCCAGTCGAAGAATCATTAGTAAACATATTCAAATCTCCAATTGTCGAAGATAATACTACAAGAAAAAGCTATTCACGTCGAAGCTAAGTCATTGCGATGGATCATTTAAAGAAAGACTCAGCCACGAGCTCTTATCTGCAGGTTAAACCTTACTCGTAAGCAATAGCATTCAAGGATGTCTGGGTACTATTATTGAATTCATTCCTAACAATAAACTCCCTTATACATGGGAAAACACAGCACATCTGACTTTCCAAAAACAGTTGTGACATGAGAACTAGGAAAAAACCCGGATCGTTCTATGTTTTATAATGTTACTATAATAAGTATGTATACTACTAGTATGTTGTTGCAGCTGTAATACACGTAGTCGTTGTTTGAAAATGCCTCCAAAGCTCAAGAAAACATTAGATCTGCCTTGAAGGGAAAAATCCCTTTAAAGATTAACAATCGCATAGACAGTATATTTGATGTTACTCCCCTAGAGGCATATATTGATACTCAGAAACAGAGTTAAGTCGTACAATAACAACTTTTTGTGACTGATAAGATTGCCATTCCTTTTCTTTGTTTTTTTGCCAAATCAATTTCTAGAAACTTTAAATCAAGAAAAAACTGATAAAGGTAGAAGAAGACCTTAGAGAACATCTCGTTGAACAATTAAACTAACTATCTTCAATAGTATCTACAAACAAGAAAGATGAATCTCAGTATTTTTCCGCTATGTTTTCTGGCATCCCAAGGGTGCACGTTACGTCTTAAAACTTTGCATCTGGATTTTTGGCATATTCCTGGATTCTGATAGTCGTGATAGGTCTGTTTATAAATACATTAATGACTAAGGCTATAGACGACCTTATCAAGCGTCGCGTGCGTTTCGAGATCTACAATGAAGGCAACCTCAAGACAGACGAAAAGGGTATTTGTCTCAGCGGCGAGGGTCCAAAAATCGCGTGGTTTAAAGACTCCGCCTGCAATGTGTTGTCTGTGCTTGAAGAGAAGGAAAGAATTAGGCTATTCTATTTTTGCATATTGTTATATTCTCCTCCTTCACCGTGAAAGCAACTAAATTCTCTACAGTAGTAGTAAAATCCACAATGTGGGCGGATCAATTTGTTAAGTGTTGGATGGAATTCAGAATAGCAGTGTCTGGATCCGTGCCTTTCACAATAATATGAATTATTTACCCTGAAAATGTGATCATCACAGAAAACACCACCGCATATTTCACATACAGCAGAAGTTTGCTTTAGGACATTCTCTTCCCCCCTCCACGCTCCTCTCTCATTTCCTCCAAAAGCTCACGTTGTAAAAGATAATCTTCCTTCCTCTTCTTGTTCAACTGTGCTTGAAATATTTCTATCTGTTATAGAAATCCCAAGAGAATGGGAATGTTAGCACGGATTCTCTCTCACGGCCGAATAGACACCCTGAGAATTGGCGTGCCAGATATCTATTCGTGCTCCTTGCAGAGGGATACATGAACCATTATCTACGTTATATACATGAATTACATGGCGTAATGGAATGCCTTGTTGCACTGAACCGTTTGAGGGATCTGATCTGATATCAGACCGGTTAGACATGGAAGTACAAATCACAACAGGGATTTTTTATACTAGCAATATCTCTCGATTTTCATTAATCTTACTAATTGTTTTCTGTAAGGAGAATAACATTATGGAAATCTAGCATGTGAGGTATTATTTGAAACTGTGGCGGTCAGTCCCTCTCGCCCAGTAGCGAAAAACGACCTTGGCATTAGTGATTGTCCACAAAGGATGCCTTAGAAAAAACCGAATAAAATCAAGAACACCCGTCATAGGATCAAGGAGTTATGCTGTATCCAAGCTTATATCAGTTTAATACTTTGTTCGGTTTTTCCAACTACTAATACATTAGATTGAGTAGTACGCTATTCTCTAGTAATGACACACTAGAATATTGCCTACCAGTAAAGTTAAATAAAATTTCTGGCTTTGAGTATTGGATGGCATCTGAGAGTAACCAAGGTAATATTTTGATAACCGGCGCTACTGGTAACGTTGGGTTTGAAATTGTAAAGCAGCTTTCAGCTCCTGCAGACAGAAATATTAGACTAAGGGCGGCTGTTCGATCAATTAATGATGCTGCCAAGATAATAGGTCAACGAGCAGAATTGGTAGAGATGGATTATGGTAAACCAGAATCTCTTAGTAAAGCTATTAACGGTATTAATAAACTCTTTTTACTTACACCGTTTGAGCCGAATATGGTAGAGCTTTCATCTAACTTAATATCAGAAGCAAAAAATGCTGGAACAGTGAAGCATATCGTAAAACAATCTGTTATGGGTGCTGACGCCGAACCTGGAATTATTCCATCGCGCTTGCACAGACAAGTAGAGAAAATTATAGAGGAGTCAGGGATACCATTTACATTCTTGCGGCCAAATTTCTTTATGCAAAACTTTATCAATTTTTTGGGTAATACAATAAGAAATCAGAATGCATTGTATTTGCCAGCGGGAGAAGGTAAAGTTAGTTTTGTCGATGTCCGTGATATTGCTGCAATAGCGGCAAAAATACTTGTTGAAGACGATGGACAACATAATGGGAAATCATACAATATTACAGGACCTGAAGCCCTATCTTATGGAGATGCAGCTCTAATACTCTCGGATGAGTTAGGTAAAAAAATAACGTATGTGAACATATCAGATGAGGATGCACGGAACGGAATGAGAGCTATGGGAATGGATAAGTGGTTTATAGATTCTATGATTGAGCTCTATGATATTAGCAGGAAAGGATACGCATCTGATATATCGTCAGCTGTCGAAGACATCACAGGAAGGAAATCGACATCATTTTCTCAATTTGTAAAGGAGAATATTGGTTCTTTCAGGTAGATTTTCTGCATATAAGGAAGTAAATTCTCCATACTGATAATGCCAAGATGTCATGTTTTTAAATGCCATTTATTATTTTTGGTTTCCAAAACTATGTCTATAGATCTAGAATTTCAAAGAACTTATTTATTATAGTCTTCAGATCAAGTTAGATTATGTCAGAATCTGGAAAAGACTTTCCTGATTGGGAAACCTTATAGAAAAGTCAAAAGATAGAGACAATGCCATGGTATAATGAAAACTTTGATTCTGATTTAGAAAAGGAATTAGATGACAGAAAGATTATTAATGATGGTAAATTCATTGACCTTGGTACTGGTCCAGCGACACAAGCCATATGGCTTGTTAAGTAAGAAAAAATTATGCTAATGAGGAAAATGTTAATTTCATAGCAGATGATATTCTAAATTCCGAGTTCAATGACAATGAATTTGAC
>WJXE01000204.1 GCA_009665115.1 Nitrosopumilales archaeon | reverse complement strand
GAAGTAGAGGGAGAAATAGATTACAACAAACTAATAGCCCAATTTGGTACCCAACCGATAACCTCTGAGATAATAGAGAGAATCAAACAAGTGACGGGCGAAGTACATCCAATGTTAAAACTTCAGTATTTTTTTTCTCATCGTGACCTTGATTGGATCTTGAACAAGCATGAGGAGGGAGAGAGTTTCTATCTATATACTGGTAGGGGACCATCAGGAATGGTCCATATAGGCCATATGATGCCCTGGCTATTTACTAAATATATCCAAGAAAAATTTGGTTCGAAATTACTTTTCCAGCTAACGGATGATGAAAAGTTTCTACAGACTCAGGATCGTTCGAGAGAAGAGATTGGACATTACGCTTATGAGAACATACTGGATATAATTGCTGTCGGCTTTAATCCCGATAAGACTAAGATTATCCTAGATACAAGACATATACAGCACCTTTACCCTATCGCAACCGAAATTGCAAAGCGAATCACATTCTCTACTGCAAAGGCGGTATTTGGTTTCTCAAATTCGACCAATATAGGTATGATTGGATTCCCACCAATACAGGCGGCACCTTGCTTTTTACCATCAATCATTGAAAATAAGCCAACTCCGGTTCTCATTCCGGCTGCCATAGACCAAGATCCTTACTGGAGAGTAACGAGGGATGTGGCTGAACGCATGGGGTATTATAAACCTGCACAGATCCATAGTAAGTTTCTCCCAGGTCTTGGAATGGTAGGCAAAATGTCGTCATCTAAACCAGAGACAGCCTTGTTCACAATTGATGATCCGGAGGTCATAGATAAGAAAGTTTCCGCTGCTTTCACGGGAGGTCAAGCGACAGTAGCGCTTCAAAGACAACTAGGTGGCAATGCATTAGGTTGTCCTGTTTTCTGGTATTTACGATATTTGTTTGATACTGAAAGACAATCAGACGAGCGGTTGCTAAAATGCACGAGCGGAAATCTTCTTTGCGGTGAATGCAAGAGCGATTTGTCAAAGGAATCTCAAAACTTTCTCGGGGAATTCAAAAAGCGTAGGGAAAAAGCAAAGGATGTTATCGCTGAATTCATGTTCGATGGAGCACCTTATGAGAAGTGACACCTAATGAATGTGGAAAAATTTGAGTGCGATGATAAATATGAAGCTGAAAAGCTAGCAGGATTTTTAGCGACACAAAAAGATAACGGCACCTTCCTTCACGGGATAGCGGCCATAGTTCAGAATGAGGTAGTTATCATCCTAAAAGACAAGTCCTCACATAGTATTATAATGAAGGATCGCGACACGGCGGTCAGGTTAAAGTCATTTATAGAAGATGTTCTTGTGCAAAAGAAGAGAATTTCCGCAAGTAATTTCGATGATAACGTGACAGAAATCACTATTCGTTGAAGCGAAGCAGAAAGACCGACCTGAATCGTTTTTGTGAAAAACAGTACGAAAAGGATATCTTGACACTTTCAGTGAAGCAGCTAGAAGATGCTTTGCAAAAAATCACAAAGAAAAGTACATCTGTTGGAAATTCGGACCTCGTATTGCTGAATCAAAAAGAGATTTTGGCCACATGGAATATTTACAAATACAAACCATACTTGCAATTTTTTAATTATTGCACGCCCTGTGGTATTAACCTCTAAATGATTCTCAAAGTGTCCGAATTACAAACATTAACTGAAGATGGAACATTGACACCGCTCGAATAGTCCTGAAGTATAAAAGAATTTAACGCCTCTATTGCACAGAACGTCTTGTATATTATTCTCTTAAGTCGGCATAAAATTTTTATGGGATCATGCAACCTACTACGACGCATTCTGGAATTCGTAATTAATTAATTAACGCAGTTCTTTGTTCATTTCTTGTATCAGTATTTGCTGAACTCTTCTAAAATAGAGACCAGTTGAATATGGCATCATGGGGATGTACTCATCTATAACTTGCATAACATAGGGAACAACTCTTTTGGATATGTCCACTCTAAATTTCATCCACAAAATCCTGTCCTGTGTGATGTGAATTTTCTCCTTGAGATGGGACGGAGCCGATTCAATCGCCTTGTCTTCGATCCTCTTATACCAATATGCAAGGATCTCAGGGTCAAGGCCTTCTTTTAGCTTCTTTATACCCGTTCCGATTCTCAGGGTGGCAAAATTAAATGGCTTTTCATGAAACATTATGCAATCAAACTACCTTTCAGGAATAGGATAAAACCGTATCAATCAAAAAATGTTGAGTTTTTTTATTCACCTTTTAATAATTTACCTTGAGGATCAATTTGACCTGTGCGTATGCGTGATGATGAAATAGGAGCCCCGTCTTCGGCCCTAATCATGTCCACAATAACAATGGCGAGGGGTTTGATGCCTTTATTAGATCGAATTGCATTGATTTCCGAACCCCTTTTCGCTGTTTCGGAGCTCGCGATGAGCGCACTTACTTCACCTGAAATTACGGCAGGTCCGTATGTGCTGTTGAGCTTACTTATCTCATAAATGACATCTCCGAAATTCGCTTGAATTACAAGTCGAAGGTTGGCTACTCTTTGTTCGTAAGTATGAGTGATCTTGCCTTTCCCTTTTACCATATCCGCAAATTCATCACTAGAAACCCCGATAACTACTCTTTTGCCCATCTCAAATGCTTTAGAGAGCAGAGCTAGGTGGCCGATATGTATCTCATCAAAAGTCCCACCAGTCGCGACAACGTTAAACTTATCGGTCACACATTCTCTAATAATATGCACCTATTTACACGTAAATAGTCAGACATTCGGTGCAATTGACTCTGTATATTTAATTCCATTAAAAACTTAAAGTGTCTACAGACGTCTCGACAATTTCATAATGAAAAGCGCTAACATGAAACACCTGGAAGGGACCAGCGTATGCCGTTTTTGATTAAAAAGATAAAAATTCTTCAAGTACCTTTCTGGAATATTTTTACACATTGGGGAGGACATACGTTTTCACATGCCATACAGAATATGCAGTCTTTTTCTCTAGCCATAAATGTTTTTTTCTCTGAGCCAGGATGTCCAGGAGTATCTAGCCATTCATAGACATTAACAGGACAGGCTTCAATGCATGCACCATCCGCTATGCATATATCAAAATCTACAGTTACTTGTGTGCCCCATATGCCCAGCTGTCCTGGTGGGTCTACTGGTCCCCATACTTTTATTCCTTGGAAACTGCCAACTACCTGCCTCTTTGATTTGAATTCAGGATCGATAGGACCTTCAGCTTTAGAATAATTAGTTCCAGTGCCACTAAGTGATATAGTATCAGCTCCCGCTGCTGCAGCCGGTGCTTTCGGTGCTACCGCTATCGTTGGCTGCACTAGTTTGGGTGAACTAGCTGGACCTGCAGCTGGAGGGATTGCGGCTGCGCTTCTCACTTTAGGATTCTGTGCCAGAGGAGTCAATTCCTCCAATCTCTTTATAGCACGCTCGAGAGAAAGCTTTTCGGCTTTCTGATAATGGGCAACTAATTTATCTCCGATTTTTGTATTTCTTATAATAGTGTCAATAACCATCTTGGCATTCTGATCTGCTTTTTGCCTGTAGTTTCTAACCCAGTAACAATCGCCAAAAAACTCTAACGGTTTGATCTGATAAATTAAATCAACTACTTCACCTGTCACTGCCTCTACTGTGACATTTAGATCAGTCGATAATGTTTCCCCTGTCAAAGGATCTAGACCTTTCTCCGTCCATTTATAAGTTGCATATATCCTATCTGCATAGGCATCCATTTTGAAACCAGAACTTTTTAAATCATTGCTAATACTGGAAATATCGGACCAATCTGTAAGATCGACCGGCATCCTAAAGACACCCAATCTGGAAGCGTGTAAAGGATAGACGCCTCTTTTTGCAATTTCGGATAACATTATCCATACTCGATCCTTTAGCAAAGCAGACATCAAAATAACCCTGAAGCTAAACGGGCTAAAAGGCTTTCTATGAATTATCGTCGTCAGGGCAAGTCATTTCTTGTATCGCTTTATACCTAGCGTCCATCTCCTCTGCTATTTTTATGACGTCTTCAATTTGATATTTTGACTTCGGAAAATACCATCTGATTCCGACCTTATGGCCAATACCATCCATATCG
>WJXE01000203.1 GCA_009665115.1 Nitrosopumilales archaeon | reverse complement strand
GTATGCCTCTGTGGATTATGACGTCCGAGTTGATTTAAGTTTAGGTTTGGGTTTAGACAAACGAGGAGTAGCCATGGTCGCCTTAGAGTACTCACAAATCGTAACCGAGGCCTGGGTCGCAGTTAAATAGGAAAGTCTGTTAACAGCCCCTCAGTAATAAAGGCTTGTGTCCAATTCTATTCTGCCCTTCAAACACAGTGACGCAAGTAGCCGCTGGACGAGGTTTCACGCGGAGAAAAAAGGCATCCGAGTATTTGGAATAGCGGAAAGCTTCCAGAAATCCTGCGCGACTTCCACACTTGCCGGGATAGTAATGCGCCGGGATCTGATAATTGATGGTATGGTTTTTGGTACCGTCACGATTAGAGGCAATGATTCCACACAAAACATCTTGACTATGATTAGGTCATTAAAAAGGAACGACGTTAATTGCATAATGCTTGACGGCCTTATTATTAGCATGTACAACATAATCCACGGAGAAGAAATTAGAGAAAAGACTCGTATCCCAGTTATTGCGATAACATTCAAGGACTCGGAAGGACTTGAAGGGACTATACGACGTCATTTTCCTAACGACTCTAAGCTAAAATTAGAACAATATCGTAACCTAGGACAGAGGGATCAAATTCTCTTAAAGACTGGTAAGTTTGTCTTTCTGCGGTACTGGGGGCTAAGCTCAAAAGAAGCCTCCGCGATAGTTAATTCGTTTACCCTCCAAGGTTCTATTCCAGAGCCGATCAGAATAGCAAAACTTGCTGCGCGTGCCAGTATCCGTAGAAGTAGTCAATAATTTTAATAAGTTGATAAGTCGAGTCAGGCACCCTGATTAACAGCGTAGATAGATCAGAATAAGAAACAGTTGTTGTAGCCTTCAATTCAGAGAGTGGGACAATACGCAGGGGAAGCATTCATTTTTCTAAGCCATGAAAAATGGATGCAGTCTTATATGAATAATAATAGAAGTAGAATCTCCACTTAATTTTCTAGATTTCAATTCTGCTTATTATTATCAAGATAGGCAAATTGGTATAATAGTTGCTGTCTATAAACATCGCGCAGAAACTTTTCTGTAGAACAAATTTATTTTCGACTAATGAACACTAGAACCAGGACTTGTTCAATAAAACCAAACGGGCACTTTGCGGTGGTAAGAGCAACCAAATTTTTGGCCTGAGTCCAAACATAGCCGTCATACTCGTTCTAGTTGCGCCAATTCTCTTTTCGATGATCGCCTATCCTAGTACGTTTAACCTGTCATGGAATGAAGGTCGGGGAGGATTCTTATTCGCTCTGGCCTTCATCTCAGCAGAAATATGGGGACTCCAACTCAATGTTTATAGAAAAAAATACTTCGTTGTGATCTGCTTGTCTGTTCTTACAATTGGATATTTTATTGCATTGCCTCTAGGACTTAGAGATTCGATAATATCCGCCGCGCCATTCTACAAGGTCCAGCTTGTCGATAGTTGGACTTGGATGTGGGACTTTGCGGTAATGGCTATCTATGTGCTTTCGTCGCAGATTGTACTATTTGGAAAAAAATGGCATAAAATCGCTTCCGCAGGGGCGATTTATCTAGCGGGTAGCGCCTTGATTCTTTCGCTTGATGCATTCTTCCCATATGACAGTCTGGGACCGCTACAAATCATTGTCCCTTCTTACCTGCAGATAGATCAGTGGGTCATTAGACTTATTGATAACCATTTGATGAGTCTGGGGCCAGGCGTTCCGGCCACCGCGCAAGGTAATCTCCTAATGTTAAACGGCTTGCATGGACATTTTGCGCTAAAGGTATTCTGGCCATCTGCTGGCGTCCACAGTATGATTATTTACAGTCTAGTGATGCTTGCCTTCCTTCTCAAGATGGATATCCCAATCGGGAGGAAACTCGTCTACTTTGGGCTTGGAGTTATAGGAACAGCTTCTGTTAATGTAATACGCATAATATCTTTGTCATTGTTTGCGTTGATAATAACTACCAATGTTGCGGAATGGGAGACATTTCATTCCCTTGCAGGCGAGATTATGTTTCTACCCTGGTTGGGGATCTACCTTGCTAGTGTCGTTTCTCTTGAGAGTAAAAGGGCGAGAAATGAAGCACAGCTATGCAACACCTCGAGTATCTCAGCTGCTTCGTCTGCTGATGATGCTTCTTCAGAGTCGACGGGATCACCGTAGTATAATGTCGTCAAGACAACAGACCTGTCGAATACATATATAATGAGATCCGGTATCGCAGTCTGATCTGAGTTACTCTTCAGATCAGTCCTCGGCGCTCTGACCATAACTAGCTTGGTTTCGATATTTTAGTGATTGTTCTCGCTCTTCCCCTCCATCAACAGATCCGGAATTAATATTACAGTTTCGGTTAGATATGATATTATGGACAGAGCGGCATGTTTTTGATAGTTCAGGACATGCATTTCAGAGCTGCAAATATATTCACCCACATTAGAAAAATAAATATACTCTCTTTGTGACGTTCAAGGTAGTTCGTTTTACATTCCTTAAGCGATTTAATAGACCCTATGAATAATAAAACATACAGAACTAAATCGATCCACCCCCCGAAAAATGAAATGATGGTCCAATAGGACGTTGTTGGAGGTAATTCCTCTATTACTTTTAGATAAGTTTTTGTTTTCAGATTTTGCTATATTCTATTCAAGTTGGAATATCCTGTTACGGTTCAGTCGGATGGCGTTAAATTGAAACCAGAAAAGATGATCATTAATCAGCTATATCATTGTCTTTTTGAAGACAAAGTTTTTCTATTCTACAAAGACGAAGAAGAACTACTTCACTGCTATGAAGTCGAAAACGCTGACGCTGTAAGAGAAATTTCTGCAAACCCATCTGACATTGAAACAATATTGAAAAAATATTCTCAGAACGAATAACATGTTATCAATCAACAAACATTATATTCCAGCGCAAGGGATAAATCCTAAACCAATGTCATCTAGCAACCCACCTACTGGACATAAAGCAAGCAATGAGATTTTTGTAGGTAAAAAACCTCTGATGACTTATGTTACGGCTACGCTAGTTCAACTGGCTAATGAGCCGATCGTGATTATAAAGGCTCGAGGAAAGAGTATTACCAGAGCCGTGGACGTCGCACAGATAATCGTAAAGAGGATGGACATGCTAGGATACAAAATTGGCCCTGTAAAGATAGGATCTGAACCGGTGCAGTCTCCGGACGGAAGGCTGCGAAATGTTTCTACCATAGAAGTCTCGATTTCACGCGCAAGATAATATATATTGTACGAATTTGGTAGGGACCACCACTAACATACGCTACAAGAAATAGTGCTTAGACTTCTTAACAGCCTTTAATGGACATGATTGACGATAATGAGCGGATCTAAAACGACAAATCTGGATAAAGAATCTGCTCTATTATAATCTAGGATAGTACATATGTCCTAGTATAGGCAGATAGAGAAATTTTTATCGAAGGTAGATTTTACGAATTTCAAAACTTCAGCAGGGGAATAGAAATATTTTATATTATGAGTACTATTATTCAGGCTGTTCATATTATCAACAAACTGTACAACAAAATTCCCAGAGGCATTTCTGTTGATAAAGATCTTCGGGGTCTGAGACTGTCCCTCAATTCTGATCCCCTCGTCAAGGTCAAGAGATGCTAATCTCTTAAGTAAGTCCCTCTCTTTAATTTGCACGCAATCCATAAACGAGTAAGCACTTTCATTTCGAGTAATTAACAGGTAGCTTATATCAATTTGTTCCCAAAAAAAAGGGTATCTTATTATTCGGATTCTGGCTTGCTAAGTAATTAACTTGGACTACTTAGTCAATCCTTACCGCCGTTCAAAGCGTTTTGTGAATTGCACATTACCGTTATGCCTTGTAATCATTTTCGACTTTATCATTTCTTCTATCACGGCCTGACCATTATTCTCTATCTCAGACAAATCTGTGCGCCTTCCGCATAATCCTAACTGCCTAATCTAATAGTTCAAAGCTCCGCGGAACTTTAGGATTGTTCTTCTAGAAATATATCACCTTCTCGGTAAGATGCAGCTATCCAAAACATTTGTTGCATTCGTGATAAAAGTTTGATTTAAGGCTGCCGTAACTGTCC
>WJXE01000202.1 GCA_009665115.1 Nitrosopumilales archaeon | reverse complement strand
AGTCGAGGAGCAATTGATTGTCAAGCTACTTAGATGCTTAGATTGCATGAATGAGCATGAGAATGGATATCGTAACAATGAAGCTACATCACCGACAAACCCTCGTCCACTGCTATTCTTGAATTGAATGGCCAAAAGCTGCTATTTTGAAAATAGTGGTAGAATTTCTCCAAGAGTCTTATTAAGAAATCGTGTTTGTATAATGGTATAGCCAGCCTGTCGCATCTGTTCTTAGAAGGTACAGGCATTGAATATTTATTAGAAGAATTTGTTGATAAGGACTGTCTGCCACAATGAGGAATAAAAGTAAAGTGACATACGCCGACTTGGGAATAGATATAAAAATGATATCCAAAGCCCAAAAAAAAATTGGTGCTATGATTTCTGGTACTCACTTACTCCCATTTACCGGTAAAGTTCTTTCGGGCTACGGCGGTTACGCAGGACTGATCGATCTTGGCAGTAGAGTATTGGCGCTACATGCTGATGGCGTCGGATCGAAAATAATAGTAGCTCAGATGATGAATCGTTTCGACACAATAGGCGTTGACTGTATTGCAATGAACGTTAACGATGTTATCTGCGTCGGGGCACAACCTCTAGCATTTATTGATTATATAGCGCTAAAATCTGCAAATAAAATCCTGGTGCAACAGATCGTAAAAGGTCTCGTTGAGGGAGCACAAGAATCTAACGTTCCTATTGTAGGAGGAGAGACAGCAGTTCTCCCGGATCTTATTTCGGGGTTCGATGATAGGAACGCGTTTGATCTTGCAGGAATGGTTTTGGGAAGCGTAGCCAGGAAATCGGAGCTTGTCTTAGGTCAAAGAATCACTGTAGGCGATGTAATCCTAGGAGTCGAAAGTAGCGGATTACATTCAAATGGCTATACGTTGGCTCGAAAAGTTCTTCTTTCAAAATATTCGTTAGATGAAATCCCTGGCTATATGCTTCGTACTCTCGGAGAAGAACTACTAACTCCTACCCGAATATATGTCAAACCAATAATCGAAATATTAAACCGCAGAAAGAGTATTCGGATTCACGGTCTAGCCCACATTACGGGAGGATCATTCACGAAATTGGCCCGATTAAATAAAAGAGTAAGGTACATGCTTAACAATTTGCCTTCAGTGGAGGGCATATTTAAGCAGATAAAAGTTGAGGGACGCGTTGACATAAATGAGATGTATAGAACTTTTAACATGGGAATCGGATTTTGTGTAATACTTCCAAGGAACTCCGTCGACAAAGTTTTTAGTATATTTGAGAAATACAGAATGAGATGCTTACAGATTGGAACAGTTGATAAAAAAGGCAGCGGGAATGTAATAGTCAGATTAAATGGCAAAAATAATGTCCTGTAATCCCCAGTCAGTTGCTGATGCTAAAGTTTGACCGCCCTCCTTCGGTTGAGTTCGGAATTATTGTTACCGATACGTTTCGGGATAATATTAATATGTATTCTGCCTGTCAGAGTCAGCTTGTTGAGGAACCTCTCGCTACCGAGCGAAACAGAAGAAAAACTTGAAACTGACTATGTTTCCGCGTGCAAGCATATCGCTTCACAAATTCAATCGAGGAGCGACCTATCACGCCATGATATTGCGAAAATCGTGAGAGACGCGTCAGCTAGATATTGCCTTTCCACATTGCCAAGAAACCAGGACATTTTAGGATACCTTGATAATTTAGATTCTTACCGAAAACTTTTGATGGTCAAACCTGTAAAGACCGCATCTGGTGTAGTGATAATTGCTGTAATGCCGAAACCGTATGCATGTCCACAGGGCAGATGCATATACTGTCCTGGCGGGATTTCGGCTAACACTCCCCTAAGCTACACAGGACGCGAACCAGCAACAATGCTTGCTCAAAAGTTCGAATACAATCCATTTGGGCAGATTCGATCTAAATTATCTCATATTTGTTCCCTAGGCCATGACGCAGGCAAGGTGGAGCTTGTCATCGTAGGTGGTACTTTTCCGTTTATGCCTCATGATTACCAAAGAGAATTTGTAAAATTGTGTTTTGACGCACTAAATTGTGATAATGATAAAAGCGGTAGTTCCTTAGGCCTGCATGAAGCGATGAAAATAAATGAGACAGCAAAGACTCGCTGCGTCGGTCTAACAGTCGAGACAAAGCCTGATTATTGTAAGGAGCAGCATATTGATCTGATGCTTGACATGGGTGTTACACGTGTAGAAGTGGGAGTTCAGTCCTTGCAAGAGGGTGTTTATAAGGCTGTCAACCGCGGGCACGATCTTGACGATGTTATCGAATCGTTTCAAATTGCACGCGATAGCGGGCTTAAGATTGTTGCTCATATGATGCCTGGATTGCCGGGTTCATCGCCCGAGAAAGACATACAAGACTTTAACACTTTGTTCGAAAATCCTCTCTTTAGGCCAGACATGTTGAAGATATATCCTACACTTGTCCTAAAAGATACCCCTTTGTATAAACTCTACACGAGTGGAAGATATGCCCCATATTCTCATGACGAGTTGATAGACATTTTGATCGCGGTGAAGAAAAAGGTACCTCCATGGATTAGAATTATGCGAGTTCAGAGGGAGATAGAGCCAAAGGATATTGTCGCAGGTCCAAAATTCGGAAACTTGAGACAGATAGTACTACGGAAATTACATGACCAAGGGCTGAGGTGCAACTGCATAAGATGTAGAGAAGTTGGTTTAGGTGGAAAAAGATCAATGCTAATGGATGATATTGTCTTGAATAGGATCGATTACTCCGCAGCTCGCGGAACGGAAGTATTTTTGTCTTTCGAGACCAGCGATCATTCGAAGATTTTGGGTTTCTTACGATTGCGTCGAGTAAAGACGCCTCATAGAAAGGAGCTAAAACAAGCTTCTACAATCGTGAGGGAGCTTCATATCTATGGACCGATGTTAAATGTGGGTAGTAGAGGAGAAGATAGATCCTATCAGCACAGCGGATATGGTACTCAGTTGATGCAGGAAGCAGAGAGGATTGCAAGCCAGGAATTCGGAGTACGAAAATTATCTGTGATAAGTGCGGTAGGAACCAGAGAATACTACAAGAAGCTCGGATACCAGAATGATGGTCCCTATATGTCAAAGGTGCTTTAAACAACTTTAATGACTGCAGAAGAAGAACAGATCATCGGTAGAGGAACTTGGATTGATAAAGTGGCAAGCACTTTATTAAGACGCGAAAAACGATTGGGCAGGAACTTGGATATGATCGTGGTGGAAAGTGGACTTGGTGCATCCGGCTTTCCACATATTGGGAGTATAGGTGATGCTGTGAGGGCCTATGGAGTTGCACTGGCTCTTGGGAACTTTGGTTATAAAGCTGAATTAATCGCATACTCAGATGATATGGACGGACTCAGAAAAGTACCTCAAGGTTTGCCAGTTTGGCTTAATGAGCATCTTGCTAAACCCGTATCAACAGTACCAGATCCGATAGGTAGCTGCCATGCATCATATGGCGCACACATGAGTGGCCTCCTATTGGATGCGCTTGACAGAATTAAGGTAAAATATCGGTTTCAAAGTGGCACCGAAGCATACCACAGAGGAATTCTTGTCGATGAAATCGATACAATACTAAGAAGCAGTGAACGCTTGGGCAAAAAAATATCGCAATTGGTTGGCCAACAAAAGTATACAGAAACTATTCCATATTTTCCCATTTGTAAGAATTGTGGGAGGCTGTATGTTGCAAATGCCGAACAATACATTCCAGATGACAAGAAAATAGTATATACTTGTTCCGGCAGCAGAATTGGCCAACAAGAGATTAAAGGCTGTGGATTCAAAGGAGAAGCTGATATTCGCAAGGGAGAGGGAAAACTAGCATGGAAAGTCGAATTTGCCGCCAGATGGCATGCACTGGACGTCAGATTTGAGGCATACGGAAAGGATATCATGGATTCTGTGCGAATTAATGATTGGGTGGCGAGTGAAGTTCTCGGATTCTACCATCCAATGCATGTAAAGTATGAATTGTTCCTAGACAAGGGAGGCAAGAAAATTAGCAAGTCGTCAGGTAACGTACTTACCCCTCAAATCTGGCTGACATACGGGACACCAGAATCCATATTGTTGTTATTGTTTAAACGGATAACCGG
>WJXE01000201.1 GCA_009665115.1 Nitrosopumilales archaeon | reverse complement strand
CTGTAATTCCTTTACACAATCTTTCGATATTTCATTTAACTCTCTTACTACAACCTTCTCCCATGGACTCTCTTGGATTTTGTCTGCAGCTTTAATTTTTTCAAGAGCGGATCGTATTCTCTTCATGTAACTTCGATAATCCATTATTTTTAAGATTGTAAACGAATTGTTATAAATTGCTTCAATTGGTTAACAACGTGCTGCGCTAAGCGAACTAATGACCAATTAAATGATGTTTTCAACATGTTTTGTTTTGTTTCAAAAAGTTTCCGTCACGTTTGATTTCGTCATGACTAATACTATACAATTCAAATTATAGATTATAAGTATGCAAGGGAGTAACTACTTGCTTCTATATGCTGATTGTGCTGACGTATAAACTTGGAGAATCAATTGTGGAGTTTGCTGAGAAATGTGATAATAATAATGAAAGAGTTATGGGAATAAAGAAATTAGTAAATGATTACGGTCACCCAATTCCTTTCTATTGTTTAGGTTGTAACAAACTGCTTGGTTTCTATTTCAAAACAGGATCGGGAAGATGGGATGATAAGCCTTCTGTTCTTTGTTGTGAAAAGTATGGGATACCCTCGTATCACATTTACTTTCATTTTTTAGTTTTATGCATATTTTCACCGGCTTCAGTTTCCATTTTTTGCAGTCGAGTGTAGTAATCTGAAAATTCATTTAGGTGTGCAAGCGCAATTTTCCCAGTAAGAACCTCGTCATCTTGCGTTACGTTGGTACTGGCATCTCTCTTACCATGTTCCAGCTCGACATTTAATCCCATTCTAAATTGCTCAACATCAAACTTACTCCAATCAATTCCAAGGGCTTCGCCAATTCTTTTTGCTTCTTCAATCGTAAAATGTTTGGAACTTGTCAAACTATCATCTAATAATAAGAAAGGTTATTACTACTTTTGTTTGTTCGAGAAAACTGGTCCACATCGTTACTGAACAGATGCGAATACCGATTCTACTGTGGGTTAATTAACTCCAAACAATTTTGTCCAAAAGGTCATTTAGTATCCTTATATTAATCGTCTGTAATCCGTTCTAGATCACGACAATACCTCTTTCCACGTTCAGTAATCGAAACTCCTAGAAATATGCTAGGGACGACATTTGGCTTTTTTGTCTTACATAAGAGCTGCTAATTCTATCTTCCTTCATCTAGCCGATTTTTTATTATGTTGCTGAGGGCACCGAACTATTGGACCAAATGTATAAAGACCAATTATTAGCTGATTTAGTAATAATAACAAACTAAATTAAATATGGATTGGATTGATAAGTTCATGGCCCTTTTACTGTCCCATGGATTGACAATAATTTTAGCACATAGGAGAACTAGATATGATTTTCGTGTGTTATTCGCATCAAGGTATTACATCCATTTAATTTGAGCGACTTCTAGGAAAAGTGCAAGCATTATCTCTGGCTAAGGAATGTTACGCCATGAGATAGATTAAACTGGTTTACTGCAAACAATATCAATGTTTTCGCTATAGCACAAGGACTAATTAATATCGATTTAGAGAAAATTCCTATTCCACAAAATGGATTTACAAGTTAGAATAAAACGATCTTCTATTGGTTGATATAATTGTGCCAATTATTAAGTGCACATAAAATCCAAAAAATAATATTGAAGTTAGATGCAATCACAGGCCATTATTCATTTAGCAGTTTGATCCGCTTCAAAAATACCAAAGCCATTATTCTCTGTATCTGTGCATGTAGCAATATAACCCATATCTGGCACCGGCATTTTTGGGGATATAACTTTGCCTCCCAACTGTTCTACTCTGGCAGAATATTCTTGAACTGATTTTACGTCAAAAAAGTTTGTAATTCCTTGCTGTTGTGGTGATTGTCTTTTTCCCATACCTCCACCAAGAGCCTTATTCCCTTTATCAGTCACAGTTGATATCAACCAATACTCCATTCCTTCTGGCATAGCCTCTGAACCAGACCATTTGTCAAACTTCCACCCAAACAATTCATTATAGAACTTTTTTGATCTTTCGATGTCATCTGAAGGGATGTCAAAATGTACTATTGTTGGCATCTCTCTTTCTCCATTTCCGTCACGTTTGATTTCCTCATGGCTAATACTATACAAATTATAGTTTATAAATATGCAAGGGAACAAAAGTATAGTCGCAATACACTCAGGAAGAGAAATCAACTAGACAAGAATGCTAATTGTCTACAGATGCAATATACGTAAATGGGTTTACATATTACGCGGTTCATAATGTAGTTGTACTTCAAAAGTCTTAGAACGCAATTTTGTCTTGTATTTCATATTTCTCGGCCTAGTTCTCAATCTGTACCCGCAACATGGACACCATATGCCATCCCACTCTATAAACACCTCGCAGACCTGACAACGTTTTTGTCCGCTAGCGTAACGACCAGAGCCTAAGGGCTTTCTTGCCTTATGACGTGTACAGGTGCCTTTACAAGTCAGAAGATGGTCACGCTCCCACCCATATCATTTATTGAACAAGAAAGTATTTATGTATTGTCACGAATGTCTCTATCTCCTGGATAATCCTGATGTATTAATAGGTCATATATTGCGTTAAATCAATACATATATGTCAAATATTGTGCAAAAGTGCACGTATAGAAATACCAGCATTTCTATTTTTTTCTCGGAAATAAGGATTACTAGTTACTATTAATGTTATTAATGATAAACATTGTTATGGCCACATCGGAAACGTCAATGCTTTGTTTCAAATTCAAAGGAGAGTGATCTCAGGGTAAATAAAAAATGTTTCAAATTTGCCTCAAATCGTTTCGTTTGACAAACCTGAATAGCTGACAAAGAGTGTTATTGCTGAGCGCTTCCCCTACGTCTTTGTTCAAACAATGAGTCAAATGTTTAAGACCACAAATGCGTTTCTCAGGTAAATCGTCGTCGATGCACCAGAGACATTTTCAGTTCCAACATCAAATATGATTCTATGGAAAGTATTATCGCTATCATCTACGACAAACACATTATCGATGAATGACCCTCCTCCAGGATTAATCGTAGTTTCCACAGCAAATGAATTTACACCTGCCTCTTGTGCAGAGATCGGTGTATTTAAAGACTGAAATTTGTTTATAGTATGGGAGAATGCTGCTGGATGGTAGATTAATGGACTGCCTAGTTCTTGATTATTTACCATCGGTGTATATACTAACAATGATGCTCCTGTAGCGATTACTGAACCTATCAGTATTATTGCAAAAGCAATAGTCCTTGTTATAGCAACTGGCTTCGAATTAATCGTCTTATTATTTTTTATTTCATTTGCATTTTCAACTACCTTAGAATTCACAATTTTTTCATTGGAAGAATATTGTTTTGTTTGAGAGTCTTTGTTAAGATTGGGATCAACAATTTGTAGTACTTCCTTCCTCATATCTTTACTTAATGAGATATAATGAGGGAGAGAATCATATACTGAAATATAACCAAGAAAATGCAGGTTTGACACAGCTTGCAATACATTATCGCCTGAGTTATCCGGAAACCCATTGACCAAATTAGACACCTTCATCGGATGATGCCTCTTGACTAATATACGCAAAACTGCAATTTCGTAAATGTCCACGAGAATGTATAGGAAGAAGGTTTATTTATTTATTGACATGTTTATCGTTACATCTGTCAACTAAAGTTAATTAAATTGGATATATTGATATAGAAACAGACAAATATGGCCGTTTATCATTAAATATGTGTCGCAGAATGTCAACGAATTCAATAATGGAATTTTGGAAAATCTTTTCTCATCACGAGCCATCGCACAAATTCTAGACTTTTTCTTTGACCACAAAGAATTTGATTATCCTCCCAGCGAAATAGCGAAGAAAACAGGATTGTCATTTAGAACAATATTCAGGGAATTACCTAGTTTAGAAAGAAACCAGTTGATATTCAATAATAGAAGGATTGGCAAAACGAACATGTACAAGCTAAACACTGACTTTGAAGCGGTTGCTTTGCTGGAAAGATTTGTGTTGGAAATGTCCCAATTACGTCCTTCTAAAGAAACGACTAGTCAGGATACGAATAGAGATATTTCTGAATCAGAAATAAACCTATCTTAACGCAACCTACGAT
>WJXE01000021.1 GCA_009665115.1 Nitrosopumilales archaeon | reverse complement strand
TATCGTTAGAAAATGCCAAGACATACTCATACTTTTTTCCCCAATTCTGCTCATAATAGTGAGGATGATCTAGCGAGATTGGATATTCCAAGGTTGAATCCATATGAACCCATTTTCCTTTTAGAAGAGCTTCGTTCCAACAGTGATCAAGGAAATCATGTACAATCCTTGTCTCTATTTTTGATGCGTTCATGATAGCACCAAAAAGCATCGACCATTCGCTACATCTGCCAGTTCTTGCTTCTGCAATCTTCAAGATCTGACCATGTCTAGGAAAAGAATATTCATAGCTGCATTTGTCACACCTGTGGATTTCCATTGCGCGTAGCTTCCATGAACTTCCAGGCACTATCCGAACATGCATTGGTAGGTTCCCGCGACCTTTATCCATACATCTATTACATATCGGATATTTTGGAGTCCAACTCATAAAGTCATTTTTGAACCATCCCATTATAGATTTGATTTTATCATCCTCATTTAGTCGTGCTATGTGTTCTGGTATCAACGATTTGATTTTTTCTAGAATCTGAAAATCATAGTACTGTTCGCCAATTTTCTTGTAGAGTAGGAAAGTGCTCTTGTTGATGGTTTGATTAAGGTTGCCATTCAGAGTGATATGACCTCCAAACATGTCTCTAGTACTGATTATATGCTTAAAAATGGAAAAATATATTTGTTCACAAATCTGTATCGGTTGGTTGGCCGTATGTCAGTAGCCAAAATTGTAGAGCTTGTGAGCTTGTGAGCTTGTTGGTAGTTCTGAAAAAGGCTGGGAGAATGCAGCACAGACTGCAGTTAGAGAGGAGGCCAAGACGGTACATGGAATTCGGGGAATAGAAGTAGAAGAAATAGCTGCAAAAATAGAAGGCAAAACACGAAAAATACAAGAGTTCAGAGGCGGTATTAAGTTAGCCTTTGGTGTAGAAAGAAAATATTGGAGATATATCCAATAGCCGTAGGGAAATTCAAAAATAAAGACGAAAGGCAAACAACCGCTTGACAGTAAATGAAAAAGAGATTTATAGAGCAAGCTAGCACTCGACCTGATGGGTTACGGCAGAAGTTACGGCGGTGGAGGCAGTAGAGACTTTAGAGGATCTACAGGCCCAAAACCAGTAGAAGTAGGTAAGGAATATGACATAGAAGTTACGGAAATCAGTAGACAAGGTGACGGTATCGCAAGAGTCCAAGGATTTGTTGTTTTTGTCAAAAATGGAAAAGTTGGACAGAAAGTTAAGGTTAAGGTTGATCAGGTAGGAAATAGGTTCGCTACAGCTACGGTTGTGAGCTAAATCACGCAATAACTGAGCCGTACGTGGACAGTTGGTTGGTGGTGTCATGGTTGCGGTAACCAAGAAACGGTTGTTATACCTGACACAATATCGAGATTTGGAACGACAAAAACAAATGTTTCCTGACTATCAAGCTAAAAAGTATAGCTCATAACTTTCAGCTTGCTTTGCGTAACCAGTCCGGCACTGCTAGGTAATAGTATGGGACTGGATGACGTGCAACTATAGTATTGCATTTTTTCCCAATTTCTTTACTTAAGAATGTAAATAAACTAGTATCGCTCTTTCAAAATCACATTATGTCCAGAAAAATATTGACGTCCGTCCCTAGTGCTTTAGCCCTGCTTATGCTTCTCGTGAAATCAGCAACTTTTTCTAGTCCAGTGTTAGCTCAACCTCAACTATTCGGTAATAGTCATGACGGTGCGATGACTTTTGGTTCACCGGATTTCATGAATAGCATATTCAATGCATCATCAATCTCAGGTATTGTAGGTATAAGCATGGTAAATGGAGTCAAAGTTACCGGAGAAAACCTTGGAAATAATGAGATATCTGTAACTCTAAAACACGTAACAACAAGTAGTAATAGTAGCCTTGTACCTTCAGTTACAGTTATAGCACTAAGATTACCTTTGGATCTCAAAGGTCTAATGTCATTAGCTGCAGCTTCGCGCAGTACGGGAGACAATAATACTGGCATGTTGATGACTAACAACACAAATCCCATGAACGCTATGATGGGACAAGGGTTTAGAGGATTAGGATCGAATGCTACAACTCAGAATAATCCGTTCAAAGCCCTTGGCTTTTTGAAGAATATTCAGATAGGAAGTAGCAGCATAGTTAATGCTGATTGGAGATTACCTCAAACCAGAACAATGGGTTTGATTGGCGGCAGCAGTACGTCTACCGCTTCTTCATCTGCTGATTTCGTAATAATCACAGTAATTCCATATACAGGCAAAACTAGCAATCTGAGTGGATAGAAATGAAAGCGCTATCGTTACATTCAGGGAGAGAATTGCCAGCAGCAATGACATCCATTTTCTTCTCGATATCATAAATTCGACCGATCGTTGTAGGACGTTTTATAATTTACCACAGGCATTTTTTAATTTAGCTTTCGCCTCTTACTCTCTGTATGTTTCTCAGCATTGAATCTTTCCAGCTCATACGTGCCTAGGTCTACAAACTTAATTCCTCCAGCAAGCACAGGATGGACACGTTTGATCTCTGTAAAAATCTTCTGACATACTCTGCGATAATCTGGGTGCCCCTGCGGAATAGTTCTAAGCTCAACCATGTGGCATGCCTCTCGCAAATTAAGTTTCATAAAATATGGATATTTGTATGCAAAATTAACTACATATTGTGATTCTTCAGGCATTTTCGTTGAAATGATTTTATATACTTCATCACATTTATACATACAATCTTTGAAATCTTTATCGATACCCATGTCGATAATCTCTGGTGGAAGATCATATCCATGTTTAGTAGAAAGCAGCTGTCTTTCTAAGGTAAGTATTCTATGACGATGCAGGTCACGGAATATTCCGAAATTTGTAAACATTTCAAATGTAAATTCTACCATTTCAAATGCTCTACCAGGACGGTGTCTTCTATTAGCTCGGAATTTTGTATAGGTTTGAATTATTTTATGCCTTTCTATTGGGGGTAGAGATCGAATATATCGTGCAAGACTATCAAGAGACTGACCTTGGGCTTGCTCATATAAAATTGCAGAACCAACTTTTATCTCAGCTTCAGCATTATCTTCAAAATTTAAAAGTTTCACAGATTGTGGTTTTTCTTCCGCCTTGAGATTTTTTGTGTGATACCTGGCAAGCTCTAAGATTGCATTCTTTGTATTTATAAGATAAGTTTGTAGAGTATGCCCGTACTCATCGTTTGCACGTCTTACAAAAGCAAAAATAACTGCATCAAGTTCTGATTGCAACTGAACTGCAAGCGATTTTATTTCAGTTAGGTCTGATGAGAACATTTTTGACAGCAAGTATTCAAATGCTCGACCATTTCCTGTGATGCCCAAATTTGTAAGAGTGGAGGCTGGCAAAAGTCCACGAAGGACATCAAGTACCTTGGCCTTAATAGTTGCATTATATATTCGTCTTGCAGATTCAATGTCCTTGTCAAACCTCAAGTTACTATAAGCTACTTCTAGTTTTGACAACGAGTCGAAAAAAAGAAAGCGGTCGATTGGCTCCACTTCTGCAATAAATTTCTGCATTGGCTGTAAATTCTTGGCGTAAATGTCGAAAGCATGATCGCATGCCTGTGTGTATAAATCAGCATGTGGTGATGCCATGATCCGCTCTTCTTTAAAGTACTTGTACTGACCATTAACTTTTTGATCAAATGCCACATAACGTGAAGATTTTTCAAGATATGAGAGTCCGATTCTATGATCCTCGATTTTCTTAGCAGCGATGTTTGAGATCCATTCTATTGCAATCTGTGCCTCTCCTAGTTCAGCAACAGAGTCGTCTCCATACTCTAACAATACTCTTCCATAGAATTCCTCTCCCCTGTTTGGATTTTTGGCAAATTCGTCTAGGAATATGCGTCGCATTGTCTTATCTGTCCTAGAATATCTGGACATTAATGCTCCTCTGTCTACCTGTGCAGGCGTAACTATTGCAAAAACAGGTCTATCAGGGTTAGAAAAATGTGAACGTAGAATAAACTTTTCTTCTTCAGAGAAATTATCATAGAAAATTGTGTTATAAGAGCTCACGTTGCGTAACTCATGATGCTGACTGATAAAAACTTTGACTTAGTCTTCTTTCTGGCTCTTTCTCCCTCTATTCCCTCCAAAAGGAACCCTAATTCGGCTTTCTGGAATTCGTTAAGTTGCCTAAAATCCTCTTTTATCACCATCAGTTTCGGGCAAATTGGCCTTACTAAATAATGCAACAATTTTGACACCGTCACCATTATACGTACTTACAAAATGATTTGCATGAGCGAACTCAAGCTCGAATTCGTGGGTAAACAAGTCAAGGATATGTATGGTACATTCATGGGAAAAGTGGTTGGTATAATAACAGATACTGATGGCTCAATTGAATCTGTCGGCGTAGATTGCGGTTCTGCAGGTTTAAAACAGCTACCGTATGAACAGCTATTGGTTCAAGGAGATTATGTAATCTATATTCCCAGGTGGAGATTGGACGCTCAAAAGCTATTGAGGCAGAAAAACCTTACTCTACAACGAATAAAGGGACTACAGGATATCGTTGCAGAAAATGATTTGATGAAGGACGATGCTGAACTGGTTTACCTGAAATACGAAAAGAGGCTCAATGATCTTGGTGAGATTGAAAAATCTGTTAATGAGAAATTGCAAGCAAGATTGAATGAATTGGATACAGAAAACAGAAGCATCAAAACAGTGTTGTTTGATGCGAAGCTACAGTTCAGAAGCAATGAGATAACGGAGGAGGCATATCAACAAATCAGTACACACACCAATGATCTAATAGAGCATATTACTATCGAAAAGTCTGAAATCAATAATGTCAAGATGAGGCTCACACAACAAACGTTGGAAAATATTGCTTTACCGCCAAGACTACCTACTACTACGCCCACATCGAATCCAAAAGCAGCTACTGGAGAATCATCTCCACAGCAACTAGAATCTACAGTGACTATAACAACGCCACAACTCGTAAATGCGGATGCTACTGAATATAGTGCAACTGATAATACCGCAACTGAAAATTCTAGTGAGGGTAAAGTAATAACGAAAACTACTAAACGTGAATCAGATTCAGACGCAAGTTGGCTGAACCAGGTAATTCAAAACGAATAAATTTTTCAACGGTATACAAACAACGCTATACAAACAAAGAAAAAGAGAAAAATATAAGAAAAAAGGTATTATTTATCCTATTTTCCTTGGCTTGTTGAAGTCTGCAAAAGTTCGCCTATTTCGTTGTGCATCTTTAGGAAGTTTAATCCTTTCTCCGTTGTTTTATATGTCTGGGACCCCTCCAAGTACTCTAACAAAGTGTTTTCGATGAGTACGGAAAGATATTCCCGTAGCTGTGCATAGCTAAGAAAGGCCTTATACATGATTTTTGTCTTCGTAGCCCCGCCGTTTGCTGCCTCTAGGATCATCGCTACTATTTCTGTTCTACTTCTGTATTTCACAATTAAAATACACTGGATTTGTTTATTTTAATATATTGACACATTTTGTAGTAACATGGTTCCGGATAAGCATTACATTTTTTTCTGTGAAATCTTAAGAATACCAATAAAGACGCACTTCTAGTATATAAGCTGTGCTAGATTACAATGGTCTAGAGATTGTTTTACGCACAAGCATATCCATCCAAACACTTTAAGAATTGTTCGCACTTTTCTTATCACAGATGACTAATCAAAATTTTATCGATTTATCTAGGATATATGAGGAGAGTGAAAAAGTCAAAGTAAGCTTGCAGGGAAAAAAACTAGATAAAATGAGAAGTCAAGCTTTGGAAGACCCTGAGCAATTCTGGGGAGAGCAAGCGAAAAATCTCATTTGGTTTAAGCAGTGGGACAAAGTATTAGACTCGAACGACCATCCATTCTACAAATGGTTCGTCGGTGGTGCATTAAATGCATCTGTCAATTGTCTTGATAGACACGTAGATTCTGATTTAAAAAACAAGGCTGCCATAATCTGGGAAGCTGAAAATAAGGAAAGCAGAGCATTTACCTATTCTCAACTATATCGTTCTGTTAACAAGTTTGCCAGCGCCCTAAAAAATCTCGGAGTCAAGAAAGGTGACCGTGTTACAATTTATCTTCCCATGGTGCCAGAACTTCCAATCGCTATGTTGGCATGTGCAAGAATTGGGGCAATACATACCGTTGTGTTCTCTGGCTTCAGCGCGCAGGCATTATCCGATAGAGTAAATGACTCAAATTCGAGAGTGGTAATAACTGCCGATGGAGGTTTTAGAAGGGGAAAACTTGTTGAATTGAAAAAAGTTGTAGACGAAGCGATTCCTCTCTCTTCTTCAATCGAACATGTTGTCGTCTTGAAAAGAGCATTAAATAACATTACGATGGGTCCAAAAGATGTATGGTGGCACGAGATAATTGAGGATGCACGACCATATTGTGAGCCAGAAATTATAGAGAGTACGCATCCGTTGTATATTCTATATACGTCAGGTACGACAGGCAAGCCTAAAGGTGTCGTACACAGCACTGGTGGCTATTTGACCCATCTATACGCAACAGCTAAATGGGTTTTTGATTTTACAAACAAAGACATTTTCTTTTGTACTGCTGATATTGGATGGGTAACAGGTCATAGCTACATCGTTTATGCGCCGCTAATGCATGGTGCTACCCAGATAATGTATGAAGGAGCGCCAGATTATCCGAAACCTGATAGATATTGGGATATAGTTGAAAAACACGGCGCCACAATTCTATATACCACTCCTACTGCTCTTCGAATGTATATTAAATTCGGAAATAGTATTCCTAATTCTTTTGATTTATCCTCACTACGTCTATTGGGTACCGTTGGTGAACCGATTAATCCCGAGGTATGGATGTGGTATTTTAGAACTATTGGAAAGGAAAATTGTCCTATTGTTGATACATGGTGGCAAACTGAAACAGGTGGCATCATGATAAGTGCGTGTACTGGCATTGAAATCGTCCCAATGAAGCCCGGTTCTGGTACCTTTTCCTTACCCGGAATAGATGCAGTCGTTGTAGATGAGAACGGAAAACCAGTAACCCCAGACAAAAAAGGATACTTGGTAATTAGAAAACCATGGCCAGGAATGCTGATGACACTTTGGAGGGATGATGAAAAATACCAGAATACTTACTGGAGAAAATTCGACAACAACATATACTTTACCGGCGACTACGCACTTTATGATACCGATGGATATCTTTGGTTGCTAGGCAGATCGGATGACGTACTTAAGATAGCAGGACACAGGTTGGGTACAATGGAGTTGGAAAGTGCGTTTGTCTCACACCGAGCAATTGCGGAGGCAGCAGTGACCAGTAGGCCAGATGAGAAAAAAGGAGAATCGATAATTGCATTTTTGGTATTGCGTACAGAATTCGCCGCAGTATCTGAACAACAGTTACGAACTGAACTTTTTAATCATATTAGAGAAACAGTAGGACCAATTGCAACACCTGGCGAAATTTATTTTGTCAATAAGCTTCCAAAAACTAGAAGCGGAAAAATAATGCGTAGATTACTGAAATCGATATCAAGCGGGTCATCGACAATAGGTGATGTAAGTACATTGGAGGATGGAACATCAATAGAAGAAGTAAGGCAAGCTTATGATGATTTGCATAAAGCGATTGGTTAACTGAGCAATGATAGGAGGCTGACTTATTATTATAGCTACTCATTTGGTTAATAGTACATTATGAATTTTAGATTTCCAATCGCTAAGTAAATCAAATCCACAAGTATTTTTTAAACGTTTTTTTAATGTTATCCAAGTACCCAAAATGATTGCATCTTTCTGTCCCTAATTGGTAGATTAGATACGAATGTAGCTCCCGTGCTATTACCGATGATAACACCATTGTTGTTTTCTGCCCATATCCTGCCACCATGTGCCTCGATTATGTTTTTTGATATGAAAAGACCCAATCCAGTGCCTCCTGTAATAGATTTTGTGGCAAATTTTGTAAATAGCCTAGATAATATTTCAGGATGTATGCCAGTTCCTGTATCATTTATACAGTCTATGAGTCAGCTATGGGTTGAATAGGCGTTCTTAACTCGTGTGCTGCTATATTAATAAACTCTTTCTGAGTCTTAGTATGGACTTCTAATTGTTCATGTGATTTCTTGATATTTTCATATAATTCAGTTTGTTTCCATAAATTCTCAAATATGGCAACGTAAGACAAAACTCCAGGTTTACTATTAGAATATGTTGATAATCCTATTGCTTCATCAAAAGTCTCTCTTGAATCATCTCTTATTTCCATTACTAATGAAACGTTTCTATCGACTACTAGGATTGTGATTTGAGTACCTGATGTTTGTTCAATATTTCTTACATCAATGGCATTGCCATTCTGTCCTCTCAAGCTTTGTACCGACTGCCCAGTTGATTCATGGACAGGCATCAATATTCTAACTTGTACGTCTAGTTCCTTGGCCACTTTTTTAGCTACTTGAATTACTCCTATTTTCTCCTGACGAATGAAGGAATTGGTGGTCGGGAATATCAGCAATATTTCTTCTTCTGCAGCCTTCACAAGAGTCAGGTATAGATCCCTTGCTCTAGACGAGTTTGGAATAACTTCTATATTCGACAATACTATGTGCTGAATTGGATACAAAATGATATAAAGTTCATAGTTGATTTTAAATGAAAATAAACGCAGAGAGAGTAGACTTTTTTGTTTTATTCATTTCCTGCTTCATTTTTTTCTTTATCGATTCCGTGTCAATTATCAGAGACTATTATCTCACGTGTCCGAAAATTGGTGGTGCTACCGTATGGCCTGGTATTGGTCAACGTCGCAGGCTAGAATCATCCGCACGAGAAACGTAAGATAAAAATAGTGGTTATTTGGCAACTTTTTGACTGATTAGCCTCTTTTTATATTTATAGTCATTTATTACTAAATTATTTTTTCCTCGTCTAATGGATAAAGATAAACATTGGCCTTTTCATCTCCAATTTCATTAGAATGTATCAATATCGTTCCTTCTACTTCATTTTCATCTAAACCAATTCCTTTCTTCCCTAGTATCGAACTAGGATCTATCTCATTAGGTATTAGCCCATTCCCTGGATATGGTTCTAATGTTACTCTTTCTTCACCTAAAAGTCCTGCATCCCTAACTCCATTAGACATAATTCTGCCTCCATCATTTAACATGATATCCACGCTGTATTTCTTTCTTAAAGTCAACATAGCTTTATAGATAACAAATTCTTCTCCAGTTATAATATAGTTTACGATATCGGATTCAGGTATTGTCTTGACTGCATAGTCATATCCACTTTGAGAAGTTACAAATATTACCTTTATTTTGTTATTTGGATTAAGAACAGCTATCTCATTTTTCCTATATTCTTCCAGTAAGTTCACTCGTTTGAAGGTTTTATCAGAGCGAGCTATTACAATATAGTAAAAATTCTTTGACCTTTTTTTAATTAGTTCTAGTTTAAGTAAATCCTCATAAATATCTAGATTAGATTCTTTAAAGTGATTCCCAAAGAACTGCCAATTCCATATTTGATTCTTATTTGCCATTAAGTTAACTGCACTCACCATAATCGCCTTATATCCTATCAATATTCTATTAATAGAAGCAAAAGCATTGTCACCGGATTTTCTCTTACCTCCAGACAATTGCACTACGCCTCCAGCATTCTTACCTGGAATTTTGTAAATGTACGAATCGTCAGGAGCTTTTGTGTTTGCTGCAATATAGCTTGTTGCCTGATAAGGAACTTTCATTCTATTAATATAATCATCGGATGCACCTATCACGATACTTGGCAGGATTTTTCCTAGGGATTTTAAGTCAAAGTCGTCGGTTGGAGATATACTCTGAATTCCTCTTCTTATGAAATGATCTAATTGATTTTGTGTAATCTTCTTGTCGTCAGCAAGCGACTTTAAGCTCTCTCGATACTCATATTCAAAGCTATTATTCTGCATAATTAATATTATTATGACTACAATACTCCCTATAAATAAAAGGGGGGATTTGTACTCGTTCTAAATAATCCAGTTACACCTCCGAATCGAAGTCCGTTTGTTCCAAGGTTCCGGCCTCTTTTTCCAGAGCTTTTCCAACAGACGTTCAAAATTATCTCAATCTAGACAACAGGTGTGGATGACCAAAAATACTAAACATTAAAGATTTCCTTGTTCTTTTCTATGTATGGTATTACTTTGTTTTCAATGATAGATTTAGCATCCGAACCTGCGTCGAAAGACAATAGTAGATAGAATCTGCTTTCATAATCACTATTACTACCGAGTAAAATTGGAACTGTTGCACGAATCAGCTTTTCGTATTTCCCTATCGAATACTGTAGTCTACCTGTATTTGTTTCAAAGTCTTGCCGGGTTGCAGCACGAAGAACGGCTTGTAGGGCATATTGTGAAGTCTCATCCTGTGTCATCAACGGAACTAAGCCCTGTCTATATGTTGTTGCTTCTAGATTACCCATCTTGTTTGCTATGCCTGCGAACCTGATGAACTCGTCTATATCTAGTATTTGTTTGCATATGTCAGAAAGAATCTGTTCGGACAATGTGTATGTATCTGTCTCCCTATTTCTAAAGAAGCTATTTGCAGTTATTTGAATGTCTCTTAGACGGCCTGTCTTGAGTAAAATCAAGCACACACATTGTGATGAAAAAGTGTCAAAAATACTAAGTGATATCTGCTTCAACAGGTCCGTGGAGTATTCGGTGATACAGCAGCGAAGTTGCTATGCCAAAACCTTCGGTCTGTCTGAAGCAATCGTCGCACATCCAAACACTGTTAACATATTAACCAACGTTTACTTGGCCTCACTTCTCAACTCCTGCGAATCAGCTACATGCGATCCACATTTGATGCATCTGGGTAATAAATCGACCATACAGAGTATAATCGTGAAATGTATTATCATAAATTACATGATTAAAACACATACTGTCCAGACTTTAACTTGCTCTCACATTCTCGATGCTGATGACTTCCTAGCTTTGTTCATTAGAAGCAGCTCCAAGAGACATTATAGATCATGGAATGGAAGGTTTTGATTATGAAAAGGCATATCCTTGATAGAGTAATCCATCACACAATATGATGCATTATTACGAAGATTCAGGATGCAAAAAGTCTAACAACATATTTCTTCAATACCACCATAACCAGTAAATACAACCACTATCATATAATACAATGAAGATATGTCTACTTCAGACCCTTCATCTGATCTGACCGATGATTATATATGTAAAATCTGTGGACTTTCTTTCTTAACCCTACAATCTCTTGCAGCACATATAGATTCTGAACATCCAGAGGCAGAACAACCTGAGGTACTGTGATGTAAAAGAACTTAACAAGAAAACATCGGATTTAATGAAAAGTAACTTCGAGTCATTAGCAGTTAACCTTGATGAACATATACAATCTTCTCCTACTGTTCGTATAATGTGATCTTCACATTTCTTCTACTTTTCACCAGAACACTGAGAATATCAAGTAGGGATAATGATCTTCCTTTTCATTCCTCGATGAGAGCTTTTAATATATGATTATTGTCCAATAACTCTAATGGTCATATGGTTCCAGTACCTTCTGGCATAGGAATAGAATTAATAGAATCAATAATCGAACGAAACCGATAAAAGAGAGCGATAAGCGAATCGTTTCAATTAAGTTGATATTAAAATATAACATGTATCTTACAGTATGTCATAATTTGGATACAATACGTCCTTATAGCCGCATAACCCTTTTATCATACTATTTGAAAACAATACCAAGACGATTAGTACGCTACAACGTAAATAATAACTACGGCCAATATTTAGTTAAAATTCCGTCACATACCGTAAAACCTTTGAAATATTCCTGCGAGAAATGTGACAATATGTTTAGTGCATGGAAGTATCTATACACGCACAAGGTTGAGTGCCATTCTTATTAATTTAAATGGATAGGCAATGAAAGTTAAGAACTTGCAAATCTCCAATTGTAGGTAGAAGATAATCATTCATTCTTATCTTATTGAAATGTCAGTTTTACATTAGTGTAATGTACATATTCTAATGCGAACCGCACTAGTCACCCCTACAATTAGGTTCTACAGGTTGGTCATCTGAGAGCCAGTTGTAAACCAGTTGCTGTGCCGCCATATCCAAAGAGCGTACGACATTTGCAGCAATGAATTGGCATGTGATTACACGTATCTCTGTTAACTTTGCGGCTGGGTAAGAGCAGCTTTTATTGTCTTCTCTTTCAAAAACTTTCTTGCGGTATTCGGTACAATTTATTGACAGATTAGACATAATGATAATATTCTAGTTATTAAAAAACCAGTCAAATCGACTGCCATGTTGTATACAGCAGGATCTTGTAATATCAGATGAAGAAGTGGAATTAGCAAGAGAATGCTACAAGTACGTTAGAGATGAAATGCGACAATTGACCGGCATAACAATAGCGTCTGACCTTGAGAACGAATCCAATTCAATCTGGATACCATACTCTGGCTATCTTGCTGAAGCACTTCCTGCAGAAAAAGGGATTAATGTCAGAATGACCAAGCGATTTTTTGCTTTTCTAAACGTAGTAACGTTAGTAAAATCTCAAAGTAGGATGAAACTAATGATGGGCATTGAACAATGTCCTATTGCAGAATTAACTGACCTGCAAGAAGTACTTCACATGACTTACAATCTAACTGGGATACCTTCCCACAAGCTCAAGTTTCTTAAGGAAGATTTTCTTCCTTTATACAATTCAAAAACTGGGCCAGATGGTAAAGACGGTAAAGTAGAGAAAATGAAAGCTGTAACTTCAAAGGAGCTGTGTGATTATTTCAAAGCAAAGCATAATAAATCAATCACTACAGATACCCTTAAGAAGACATATATGAATGAATTACAAAACAATGGTCTCATAGATTCTGATGATTCTGTAATAGATGGAAGGCAGAAAATATTCTTTCCTATAGTTGAGCTGGAAAATGATTTTTTCTGATTTCCTACAGATTTTCTAGCTTGCGTCTTTTATTACATCCATTATTAGAATGGCAGTCCTGCCTTTCAATACAGCTAAAATAGAGATTTCAGGTGGTAGTAATGGGAGATAAGGTGTAGCGTATATCCGTCATGTAACAATTATTTCCAGTGAAATAGTGTCGAAGGTTTGGTTCAGGTGTCAGAATTTTGGGCTACTCTGTTGATTTTGGGTGATTATACAGACATTAATGGTGAATTTTTGAAAAGGCCCAATTCGCACGCTCATACATAACAATTGTTTTTAAGATTTTGTGTAAAAAATAATGAAAAAATAATCCCCTATTGTATTGTCACCTTCGACTAGAGGATTCAAGTCAGTGTGTCGGACTCGATAATATTCCAGGCCAGGGAATTTGAGTTTGGTGGTCTGTTGTATGCCGTCTCCCTCCTAGGAGGGTTTCAAATGATTTAATCGTAAGCAATCAACAAATTTGCTGTTGTTTCTTTTCATGTCGCATCTTGTATTCTATGGCCTATAGAACCAAAATTCTCTAACCTACTATATTATGAGGCTAGCCTGAACTATAGTACGCCTTCAAATAAATTTTAATAGTAGATGACAATTATCAGGAGTGAAGCGAAGTGAAGTGAGAAGATGTCCGATATGTAAAAACTGCAGCCCAAAAAAGTCAACATATCAGCGCGTTCTGTAAACGAAATAGTCTTGCAGTGTCGTGTATGTGGTCAGCTGTCATCAATTTAAGACTTAATATCGACATCATTTTGGTGTTTAGGAAGAGGTGTAGATGGTTTGGTAATGATTTATTGGATATTTGCGGCGTAGTGGCATTATGATCAGTTAACAGTTAACGACAATTAACCATAATTATCTTTTATTGCTCCTCATCGACTAGTTTTCTGTATAACGGTATACACGATACATACTTTCAGCATCAAAATGAGAAAGATATTTCCATTTTGTGGGATCGAGATTTATCTCTGTGAACTTACTGTTGTTTAAAAAATCGTAATGGCTTACTGATGACAGAAGAATGTTGTAAATGGATTCGCCAACCAAAACCTGATTAGGCTTCGCAATAGAGACGATCTTTGAAGCCAAGCTTATGCTAGAACCAATTATATCTATGTGAGCTTTTTCTAAATTGTTTCCGTAAAGCACTACTAAAGCATAACCATAAGTCAACCCTATTCTTACGGTGATTTCAGGTAATTCATGTGCCGTAAATACCGGGTTAATGACTTCTTTTATAATTTCTAATATTGCTTTTGAACATTTTAATGCATTTTTACATGCTTTTCCTTCGTCGTATTCTGCTGGAAATAATACGATAACTGCATCACC
>WJXE01000003.1 GCA_009665115.1 Nitrosopumilales archaeon | reverse complement strand
GGTACAGTCATAAAGATATTTTAAATAATCTATCATCACAACTGAGAGAGCATCAGAACAATCGGGGCCAAGCAGAAAGACTGCGTAGACCAAGAAGAGCTGAATTACGAATGACGAATTGAAAATTAAAAATTAAAAATTGTACCTACGCTACTCTGAAGAAACTCTTCCGGCATCGTCTGGATAATCCTATTAACTGCTTTCCACCCTGTACAATGGCACGGTACGATATAATTCGGCTTCTCACTTTGTATTTCTTGTACGGTCTGTTCTATGGAACCCTCATAGAGGCTCCCTGTAAGATGAAAGCCACCTATAATTGCATATATTTTGTTTACACCTGTGATATCTTTCGCATATTTGATAGTGTTAATTAATCCAGCGTGAGCGCAGCCAGTGATGATTACTAGCCCTTTTTCCTTAATATTTACAATTATGGCTTGGTCATCGTTTACAAGAGGATCTGGAACAAGTTCATTTCTTTCGGGAATTTCCATGTATTGTAGTGGAAAGCCTTTCTCAAAACTTGTCATCCTAGGAATTTGTCCAGTGATAAGCAATCGATGTCGATGATCATTATACTTGTCATCACTAGCATGATTATCGAGAGGCAGGTAACTGGCATTCCTTCTTTTTTCTATAAGCGCGCCGTGCGACTTCAGTTCTATTTCATCTAGTACGGGCATCTTTGCTTTCGTTCCGTCAGGAAATATTAACCAACGTCTTAAAAATGCGTCAGGATGGGCGATTACTTTGAGCGGTCTTGAGATCCGCTTCATGACACTTAACAAACCTGCAAAATGGTCCAGGTGACCGTGGCTTAGGATAATCGCCTCGATATTGGTTAAATCGACCCCGAGTAAGTCAGCATTAAATATTATCCCATTTTCACTTACACCGGTATCGAATAGAAACCTGTTCGATATTTTCTTTTTCATTTTGTGATCATGATAGTGAATTTCAATCACCGCAGAAAAACCGTGTTCTGCAATAGGCGGCGGCAGAAATTTTTCTTCTTCGACCATGGGAGGCCTCTCAGCGTGAGCAGAGCTGGTCAATAGCCTGTCAGTAATATTATCCATCAAAAGAGTGATGGAGACCCTTTCAATATCATGGAGGGACACGATTATCGAAACCCTATGGTCGCACTCAGGTTATAGAAGTTTGGGCGCGACGATATACTCGTACATGGAAGAAAAAAAGAAAGAAAGAAAGAACGGTCCAACCATTAATGTTATCAGAATATTGCATATAGGCAGCGTTCAATCAATCCATACCATAATACTAGTTGACAATTCACCACCTATTGGCAATGCAAAAACTAATAGGCTTAATTTAACGCCCGAATTCTATAATGGATATAGAAGATCGGCTATTTCTGATCTCGAGGGATCCGACAGAGGAAGTGGTTACCGAACCTGAATTAAGGACCCTTTTAGAAACCGTGGCTCGTCCAAAACACTATATCGGCTTGGAAATTTCTGGAATGTTACATCTTGGTAGTTTGATTCTAACCGGTTTTAAAATCAATGATTTTATCAAAGCTCAAGTTCAATGCACTGTCTTTTTGGCTGATTGGCATACCTATATCAATGATAAGCTCCACGGCAACTGGGCAAAAATCAAGGAGATTTCGGAATACTATTCTGAGGCGTTCCGATATTTTTGTCCAGGCATATCAATAGAGTTAGGTAGCGAGCTCTATCACAGGACGAATGATTACTGGAAGGATATAGTCCGTTTTAGTAAACACATTAGTCTGCCTAGAACAATCAGATCCCTGACCATTATGGGCAGAACAGGTCGAGAGAACCTGGATATTGCACAACTGCTGTATCCTCCCATGCAATCCGTCGACATCAAGGCATTGGAGCTGGACATTGTTCACGCCGGTATGGATCAAAGAAAAATCCATATGCTTGTAAGGGAAATATTTCCTAAATTAGGTTGGAAAGTTCCAGTATCGGTACATCATCATCTACTTCCAGGGCTTTCAGAACCTCTCACCCCAGAATCATCAGAGGCCAGTTCAGGTGATACAGAAACGTTTAGTAAAATGAGCAAGAGCAACCCCGCAAGTGGGATCCTAATACATGATAACGAGGAAACCATCAGAGAAAAAATTATGAGAGGATTTTGCCCACTAGGTACGGCTGAAAATAATCCCATACTTGAGTTAATTAGATATGTTGTATTTCATGAAAATAATGAAGTTGTGATCGAAAGGCCACAAAAATATGGTGGAAGTGTTTCGTATGCAACTTTTAAGGAGCTAGAGAGAGACTACGTTGACAAAAAGATCCATGCAATGGATTTAAAAGCCGCTACGGCCAAATATCTGAACCTAATGATCGAGCCTGTCCGCAAACATTTCAAGGGAAGAGAACCAAATTTCGACGAAACAATCTCTCATTAGAGGAGAAAAAGTCGGTCTTTGGTCAATTCTCGATACTACTAGTTCTACTAGTATTACAACGCCTATCAGTATTACTGTTGTATTCCTGCATAAGTAGGACTTTCTTGTCCGCCGTCCTTTTTGACCAAGTCGTACTTCGATCTATATCCTCTTGGATTTATCATCATGCCGTTATAGTCAAACGTAGACGAGTTCCCGACGATAACAGTGGTAATCATCCCCATGATTTCTGAGTGTTGGAGCATGTTTTCAAGCGTAGTAATAGCGATAGTCTGGCTTTCTCTGTACGCACCTTTAACTATTGCAACTGGCGTTTCCGGTTTTCTATATTTCAAAAAGATATCTCTAGTGTCTTTTAGCTGATGAATGCGTTTCTTGCTCGCGGGATTGTATATCACAGTAACATAGTCTCCGGCCGCGGCTGCCTCAACACGTTTGACAATTATGTCCCAAGGAACCAGAAGATCACTCATGCTGACCACAGCAAAGTCAGTCATTAAGGGAGAACCAACTAAAGCGGCGCAAGAATTTAAAGACGAGACCCCAGGCACACATTCAACATAGATGCCAGTGTCTCTATTCCATCCTTTTTCGGACAGAATTTCATAAATCAAACCTATCATACCATAGATGCCCGGATCTCCGGAAGAAACTAATGCTACGACCTTCCCATCTTCTGCAAAATCTATGGCTTGGTTGGCCCGTTCCACTTCCTGCGTCATGGCATACCGATAGACCTCTTTACCTTCGATCAAATCTTCGACAAGAGAAACATAAGTATCATAGCCAACGATAATTTCACTTTCTTCAATCACAGTTTTTGCCCTATGGGTCATGTGGTCATGATTGCCTGGGCCGACTCCAACAACGTATAATTTACCTTTGCGTGCAGTCATTTCTTCCACATGCACTAAAATATAATTTATCCTTTTCTCGGGATGTTTTTATGTCTGGCACCTGATGATACAAGTTTAAATTCAGTATGGAGTGCTCTGACTACCGCTTGGCAGTCATCATCATTGACGACGAACGCCAGGTTTAGCTCAGATGAACCTTGAGCAATCATTATAACATTCACATTTCTGCGTGCAACTGATCCGAATATTTTTGCAGCTACTCCTTTTATTCCCCTCATACCCGATCCGACAACAGCAATGACGGCGACGTCCGCATTGACGTTTACCTTCTTGATTATCTTTCCCAGTAAATTAAGCTCAAGTGCCGTCGTTGCCTTATCTAGATCGCTTTTTCTCACGACCATCGAGATACTAGATTCAGAAGGGCTCTGAGAAATCATCATTATGTTTACTCTATTTTTTGCAAGGATATCGAAGATTCGTGAAGCAGTTCCAGGAGATCCAGCCATATCCCCGCCGCTAACATCTATTAAGGCTGTATGACGTATGGCGCTGATTGACTTTACAATTTTTTGTGAGGCTTTTGCTGGCCTTTGTGTAATAACTGTACCTGGATGGTTCACATTAAAGGCATTACGTACACGGATTGGAATATTGGAATCTATTACAGGATAGAAAGAACGTGGATGGATATACTTAGCACCAAATAGAGCCATCTCCATTGCCTCGGCGAACGATACTTCTTTTAGAACTTGAGCATCTTTGACAATTTTAGGATCAGCAGTCATTAAGCCGTTGACGTCGCTCCACAACCATACTTCGTCAGCCTTAATGCTGGCTGCAATTATGGTGGCTGTGTAATCTGAGCCACCTCTACCGATCGTCGTAGTAATGCCATTCTGATCCGCTCCGATGAAGCCCGTCACTACGGGGACAACGCCATCTTTTAACATGGGTGTAATCTTGTGAGCAACACGCAGCTTGGTAGTATCCATCAAAGGCCTTGCTTCTCCAAAATTGGAGTCAGTCAGAATTCCGACTTCTCTACCAGTAAGATGTTCGGATTTTATGCCAATGTCTTGTAGTGTATAGGAAACTATGGGAGTCGAGAGACGCTCTCCGAAAGACAACAAATAATCCAATGACTTAGGGGTTACCTCAGCCAGAAGCACTATACCTGCCAGAACGTTCTGTAGCTCATCAAGAAGTTGTGTGACAACTAACTCCGCCTTTTTCATAATCCCCTCATTGGTGATAGCATTTCGCAGAATATCTAGATGAAAGGGGCGCACCTTTTTCATGAAATTTTCGACTGAAACCTTCTGCCCGTCTTTTATGTTGTCAGTAATTGAGAAGATGTCATCAGTCATTCCACGAACGGCGGAAACAACTACAACAACATCATTTGTCGCGTCGTGGTGCTGCGCTTTTATCAGGTTGGCAATTTCTTTTACTTTGTTGGCAGAATTGACTCCGGTTCCTCCGAATTTCATTACAAGGCGCATAGCAAATCAGCCACCCTCGCGTTTTAATGCATATGTTGAGCAGGTAAGAAAAGGACAAAGGCGCAACATGCCAATATTAATCGAGACATAGTATCTCTTAGTCATATATGTATCGTTGTAAAACATCTATTGGCAGGCTTGCAAGGCCCGCAATATTACGAAACCTTCCGAGGGTCAAAATGAACACCAACAACTAATCTCGTATGGTTTTTATTTAAGACATTCTTTCGTCATTTTGATTGTCAGCCGCTGAATACAAGCATATCCTCAGAATTGCAGGAAAGGACATAGACGGAAGCAGGAAGATAATTGTCGCTTTAAGCATAGTTAAAGGAATCGGTCATAATCTCGCACAGGTCTTATTACAGTCATTGAAAATTAATCCTAATCTTCGCTTGGGATTTCTAACAGATAAAGAATTAGCAGACATCGAGTCAGCTATTAGGGATCCGGCAAGATTGGGTATGCCGGATTGGTACCTTAACAGACGAAAAGACATGGAGACCGGCTCTAACCGGCACCTTATTACTTCAGACTTGGATTTTATGATTTCAAATGATATAGAACGTGAAAAAGCTGTCATGAGTTGGCGCGGTTATAGACATATGTTTGGTTTAAGAGTTAGAGGTCAATGCACAAGGACCACAGGCAGAAAAGGCGGTGCTGTGGGTGTAAAGAAATTGGCCAGACCTATGCCGGGAGGACAGGCCGCGGCTGCCGGGGTTACTCAGCCTGCTGCTACTGCTACTACTACTGCTGCTACGCCTGCTAAAGTCAAAGAAGCGCCCTCCAAGGAGAGCGAAAAGAAGTAGGGATATAGGCGGCTGAAGTATGGGCGATCCTCGTAAACCAAAAAAGAGCTATCATCGACCAAGAAGAATATGGACAACAGATCAACTGAATGCCGAGCTTTATACACTAGGGTCATACGGCTTGCGGAACAAGCGAGAGCTCTGGAAAGCACAAACCGAAGTAGCTAGATTTAGAAATCAAGCTCGAGCATTACTTTCTTTGACTACTGAAGCAAGAACTGAAAGAGAAAGCCGATTGCTAAAGTCCTTGAACAGACTAGGCCTAGTGAGTGAATCTGCCTCCCTCGACGACATCCTAAATCTCAAGATTGAAGATCTGCTAGAGAGGAGACTTCAAACCATAGTCATGAAGAAGGCCGGTACAAAATCACCCCATCAAGCGAGGCAGGTGGTAGTTCACGGACATGTGTCGATAGGTAATAGAATCATAAACCTGCCTGGGTATATAGTGAAAAAAGAAGAAGAGCCGTTGATTATGTTGCATGTGGATGTACTGGGTCCGTTATCGAGTGCACCAGCACCTACTTCATAGGAGCGTTCTTAGGTCGTTACTTCCGAAATGATGTCCACGTGATCGATCTTCCCATCAGCATTCATGTCAAAGCCTTGCACCACTAATGCCCACTCCTCCTCATTCTGATAAGTCTTCAGGATTTCTTCGCTGTAGTTGGTCAGTGCTATAACCGCAGATTTAGTTCCGATCGACCTAACGCCTGCAACAACAATAATATTTTTTCCGTCGTTGTAAGGATTTTTTATTTTTGCAATTAAGCCTTGATTATCAAGGTTATAGGGCTTGGCAGAAGACCCTGCTAATAGACCGGACCAGAAGTTCTTCTCGTTGAATTTTATTGGCAAAAATTTGTTGAATTCTGCTGTTATTATGTTTGTACCTGGTCCACCAATGGATATCAAATTGTTTTCCTCTATTACTTTTTCTGCCTTGGCATCGGCATCCAACTTTACTATAAACTCAGAGGGAATATTACTAATCGTTCCTAAAAAAAAAGCTAGATGTACCGCATAATGTCCATCCCTTGCAGATGACCTGTAGGGGCCATGAGGATCAGGAGCACCCACTATGATTAACCCCTTGAAGGTATTATTCACAATATAGTCGTTAAAAAATTTGCGCGCATGTTGATGCTCATAATTAGCATGCGTCTGGAAATCCAATTGCCTTTCGCCCCCGCTCATTTCAATTCCAAATGCCGGGCTAGAAGAATGATAAAGCCTAGCAGTGCCGCCCCTGACATGGCTTGTACCGGCCTCCTCCAAAGCCCCAATTTCTACCAACTTTCGTACATAATAGTATGCACTTTGCTCGTAGATTTTGAGTTTCTTTGCTATTTCTATTGGATACATTGGAGTATCCGACAGCAATCGCATTATTTGCCAGGCCAAAGGATTCGAGAGTACTCTGATATGTTCCACATTATCGAAAACAACGATCTTTTTACCAAGAACTTTACCATTCGCCAGATGTACCAGCGTCTTCTCTGTCAACAACAGCCAGGATGCGCCACAACCGCTATATAATGATATTTAGCGGTATAAAGAAATTTTAACTGACCGACCTTAACCGAACCTGTTTACCAGTATGCCAAATCTCACAATGGTACGTCAATTCGTTCATAATTGTTAAAAGCCCTCATAGCCACTAACATTTGTGTGTTCAATTATAGGATATACTGGTAGGCTAAATGTAGCCCCTGTCTTGGTTGAGAGCCTTAAACGAATGGAATACAGAGGCTACGATAGTGTAGGAATAGCCACTATAGACAACGGCAGGATCTCCACGCGGAAAGGCATAGGCAGGGTAGCTGACGTCGATAAAGCTCTTAACTTGATAATGATGCCCGGACAGATAGGAATAGGACACACCAGGTGGGCGACTCATGGGGGTGTGACAGATAAAAATGCTCATCCTCATTACGGATGCACAGCTGATATTGCCGTCGTCCACAACGGAATTGTCGAAAATTATAAAGAATTAAAAGAAGAGCTTATTCATCTTGGCCATAAGTTCAAAAGCGACACAGACAGCGAGGTTATTGCACATCTTCTCGAAAGGTATTATGCCGAGCAAAAGGACGGAACTCAAACTATAATTAAAACATGCAAAAGACTGAAGGGGAGTTATGCGTTCGTAGCGGCTTTCGAGGATGGGACAATATGTGGCTCAAGATATGACGAGCCTCTTATAATTGGCCCCGTAGAAAACGGGTATTTCATCTCAAGCGATATTCTCGGATTCCTACCGTACACGGATAAAGCCATTTTTCTTGATAATAAGGACATCGCTGTTATTGACAGACATAGTTTGAAGTTATATGATTCTGATGGAAATCCCGTGAGTCGTCCTGTTACGCAGGTAGCTTGGGAATTAGCCGCCATAGATAAAGGTAAATTTACTCATCACACATTGAAAGAAATTCACGAGCAACCACATACAATTATGATAGCAGCAACCCAAAATAGAGATAAAATAAATAGCTTTTGCAGGATCCTACTTGATTCTAAGACTATCTATCTCACAGGAAGTGGAACTAGCTACCATTCAGCTTTAGTTGCAAAGCATATTCTTGCAAGGTTTGCAAAAATTCGAGCCGAATCTATTATGTCAAGCGAATTTCAGTACGCACTTGATGCTCTCGACAGTAGCTCAGTTTTGGTCGCCATCTCTCAAAGTGGAGAGACCGCGGACGTTTTGCACTCAGTCAAGACCGCAAAACAAATGGGTGCAAAGATTCTTTCAATTGTTAATATACCGACGTCTTCGTTAGCCAGAATTAGCGATTCTTTTCTCAGCATCGATTGTGGGCCTGAAGTGGGTGTGGCTGCAACTAAAAGCTTTACAGGACAATTGTCTCTGCTTTATAGCGTAGTTGACAGGCTATGCAATGGTCGTGTCGACTACGAGGCAGGCAAACTAGAACTTGTGGACGCTATAAACGAGGTGCTTGCTTCTGAAACTGAAATTGAAAAAGTCGCCGACCGCATAAGAGATGCAAAGGACATCTATATCATGGGAAGGTCTATACATTATCCTATTGCCCTTGAAGGTGCGCTCAAAATTAAAGAACTCGCATATATTCATGCCGAGGGTATCGCAGCGGGTGAATTAAAACATGGTCCGCTAGCATTAATAGATAAAAACAGTATCGTAGTAATAATCAACCCTCGGGACGGGACCTTTGATGATAACATAGCCAGCGCGCACGAGATCAAGGCGAGAGGAGCTACAATAATCGGAGTTTCAGATGAACCGAACGATGTGTATGACATCTTTGTGAGGATACCATCAGTAAGAGATGCGCTTTATCCTCTTTTGGAGGTAGTTCCGTTCCAGATTCTCGCATATTATTTAGCTCTCAGAAAGAGCGTCGATCCTGATTACCCCAGGAACCTTGCCAAATCGGTCACAGTCAAATAAAAAAACTTCATTTATTCGGGTTGATCAAGTGGTATAGGATATACTATATCGTTAGCCTTATGTCTTTTATGCTATCGCTTTCGCAGGGACTGAATTGATTGTGGTTGTTGATTTACCTGACAGCCACGGCAATGATAGCACTTATTCCTAGTCTAAGTAGCGTGCTAGCATCTGTATCATTGTTTCAGTACTCAGGCACCTGCTATTATGATCCGTAAATGCACCATCAAGGTTCCTTGTTTTTTAGAGTCCAATTAGATAGTAAGCGTTCCATTTGAAGTTGAAGACATATCTACCGAAATGTAGAGTTACCATTTTTAACACTTGAAGTTATTGAATAACACAATACGAGCTATCCGTTCCTATGTGAAGAGTGACTCTCTTGTCTAACTATGTTTAACCGGATCACAGCCGGCATTAGACGGTTAAGCACAATGCACTACGAGGTTCTTCGTTTAAGGCTGCCTTACCGTAAAATACAAACACAGATTTCATCCCGTCGGCCACCACATCGGATTTTCTGGACAACAACAAGATTTTTAACATGTATGAGCAGTTGTCAATGTGTATCATGTCGTCTAACCCTGAACTCGGTCTTGCCAGTATGTATCGCGTGATTAAGAAATCAGGTGCTGACAGAGTAAGTGACGATGCAGCAGACGCGCTTCGAAAAGTTCTGGAAGAAGTCGCAGAAAAAATCGCAAGGCAAGCCGTAGAGTTATCCCTTCATGCAGGTAGAAAAACTGTAAAGTCTGAAGACGTGCATCTCGCATCAAAAAACATCCTGAAACTTTAACCTCATAAACATAATTGACAAAACCGAAACGCAACGTCCCAAAACATGCAGCTATCTTATTCAAATAATGTTATTTCGGGTGCACATCGCATATTTCGAGGCGCCGGGATTTGAATTTATTTACATGGCTTTTGAACAAGTCAAACGACGGCTAGAATTAACATTGCAGTAGCATATATGCGAGTAAGCTCAATATTATCAAAACCTTTCTTTGCTTGTTGTACGACTCGATGACAATAGTTGACGCGCACATTCATCTAACGGATAACGAATACTCAGGATATATGGAACATATTTTCAATAATCTGAAGGCATTAAGAATCAATGCGTGTTCTGTAACCGTAAATACGGAAACACTGACAAAAAGTTTGGAGCTCTTCGGCGATTCCACCCGCGACATAGTGACACCGTTTGCTGGAATACATCCTGAATTTGCACAAACTGAAGATGTTACGAGATTCATTGAAATTTTCAATAATAACCTTGACTCGATCGACGGTATTGGTGAGATAGGCCTCGATCCTGTTTACACACGCATAAACGAGAGCTCTTACGACAAGCAAAAAGAAGTCTTTCATAGCATGCTTGTCCTAGCGGAAAGAACAAAGAAGCCTGTCTCAATACATTCTCGAGGATCATTAGATCACATATTAGAAATGCTAAAAACCTATGATATTAGAAATGGTCTACTACATTGGTTTGCTGGAAGTAAGAAGCAGCTGGCTAGATCTACCGACATGGGCTTGTTCGTTTCGTATGGCCCAGTTTTAATTTATTCGGAAGAGAAGAAAGTCTTGTTGAAAAATACTCCCAAAGATAGATTCCTTGTCGAGACGGACGGCCCAGTGAGGTACCGGCGGTGCTTTAATAACCTTCCATCTATGTCTAGTTCTTTCTTGGTTAGCGTAGTTAATTGTGCTGCGAATGTACTTGGGATGACTTACCACGAGACCGTTGATTTATTGGAGAGGAACGCGGAATCGTATTTGAATAGAAAGTTATAATGGCCTGATCACGGGTCGAAATAGCAGGATCAGGGTTTGATCAGCCTAGTGCTCAACATTTACTCATTATTATATCGTCTACCGTTTAACCTATCCACTACCCGCAGGTGTACACCGGTCGTGGAGAGTGTTCATGAAGAATAACTTCCAGTATCTGTTGCTCGTTAATGGGAAAAGTGGCCACGGATTAGAGCGCGCTAAATTTCCGATGGATCTAGAATAGCAGCTTCTAGTTTAATATGAAATTTTCATTTACCACTTTCCTATTTGGTGCTAACGAAGGTTTGGCTCTGTTCTTGCATAAACTGTGTTAAGTAATAAGGCCCTCCAGCCCCTATGCCTGTTGTGCCTGATCCCTTCCATCCCGCAAATGACTGACAGCCAACCATGGCTCCCGTGGTTGCGCTTAAAGCCCGATTGACATATACTACACCTGACTCAATACTCTCGATAAATGTTTCAATCTCTTCCTTTTTCTTAGTGTATATTGCTGCTGTTAAGCCATATTGTGAGCTATTACATAATCGAATCGCATCCTCAAGATTCTCATATACTATTATACATAATATTGGCACGAAAAGCTCATCTGTGAGTAATCTATGACCTTCGGGCAACCCGTCTACAATTGTCGGCTCTACAAACAATCCGTACTTTAAATCACCACTTCTATTAATGCGACCCCCTATCAACAACTTTCCATCTCGTGATGCTAGCGTCGTATACCTTTGATAATTTTTATAAGCGCCGACGTTTATCAAAGGACCGACAAAAGTACTATGTTCAAGAGGATTTCCTACTTGCAGGCTCTTGCTTCTTTTTACAAGCTTCTCAACAAATTCTGTCTTGATGATTTTTTGCACATATACCTTAGAGCACGCACTACACTTCTGTCCCGAATAACCAAACGCAGCATTAGATATTCCTTGTACCGCTTCGTCTAGATCTGCGCTTTCAGTAACTATTGCAGGATTTTTCCCACCTAATTCTGCAATAATAGGTCGGGGTTTGGTTTTGTTAAATCGTCTGATCATCTCGTACCCTACTTTTCTTGAACCGGTGAACACAATCCCTGCTACGTGTTCATTTCCAACTATTTCTTGGCCTAGTTGAGCGCCGGGTCCTGTGATGAGGTTCAGAACACCATTTGGCAAACCAGCCTCCTCCATGACTTCGGCGAATTTAAATCCAATAATTGGAGCATCGCTGGCAGGTTTCAGTACTATTGTATTTCCTGTAATCAGAGCGCCAGTACTCATTCCAATTAATATTGCTGCTGGAAAATTGAACGGTGCAATCACGCCCCATACGCCGTACGGCTTCATAACGCTTCTGCTGGTTTCTGCAGGGTATGCGCTCCTAGTTAAAGTTGAGAACCCTTCATTCGTTTCCATGACCTCGCAATAATATCTAATAAAATCGATGGCTTCATCGACATCTCCTATCGCTTCATATCTGTTCTTACCATTTTCATAAGACAACCACGCCGCGAGCTCAAACTTACGTCGGCTCAATACATTGGCTCCTGCTCTGCAAATCTCCATTCGTTTTTTGTAATTGTGTTTGCGCCACCAGTCAAATGAGTCTCTAGCAGCATTGATAGCATTACGTGTGTCTTCGACACTAGATCGTGGTAAATATCCTAACACTATTCGAGTATCGATAGGTGAGAGATGAGTGAATGTAGAGTCCGTCTTTATTTTCGTACCACCGATAATCAGAGGATATTGTTTCCCAAATTCACTTTTGACATCTCGAATTGCCTGTTCATACTGGTCATGAAAAGATTCCTCTTCTTTTGAAGCGATGAATTTTTGAAGAGTGTGTTCATTTTCAAATGGCATGCACTGGATTATGACAACGAACCTTAAAAATTATCATGTTTTTCAACAGAATGAACTATTTGCCGTTTTCAACAAAATGAATTTTTTTGTTACCATCATTATTATGCAAGTGAGAAATATTTTCGCAGCTTTGCATACTATTGGAAGATGTATCCTTAGTGTGGACCGGTCTGTCAAAGAATATAGGCAAGTACTCGACATAGTTTTTAGGTACTTGACAAAAGGGGGGTTTAACTTCAGTGTCTGCAGATTTTAAAACCATGATCGAGTCGCTTCTCAGCCAGAAGCCTGAGATAAGTGTTGAGCAGGTTAGAGAGTTGATTGATGAGAAGAAGCGCAAAATTGGGGCTGGGTATCTTACAGATCAAGGTGCTTTATTTTTAGTGGCTGCCGACCTAGGTGTCTCATTGGGGAATGTCAAGCGAGCAAATGGTGCAATCAAGGATCTATTTGTAGGCGCAAAAGATGTGAGTGTTGTAGGTCGGATCATGAATATCTATCCTACGCGCAAATTCCTTCGAAAAGATACCAAAGAAGAGATCAGAAATCGAACATTGACTATCTATGATCACGAGTCTGCCGTTCGAGTCAAACTATGGGATGATCAAATAAGCTTACCAGATGAAGCGCGCTTCCGCCCTGGGGAGCTAGTAAAGATCTCTCGCGGATACGTAAAATCAGGTTTTGACGGGAGACCCGTGATTAACCTCTCTTCTAGTTCTCAGATAGAGGTCTTAGAAGAGGAAAACGCATCTATTCCAGACATTGATTTCATTACGATAAAGGTCGATGATGTACACGAAACCCGGCAAAACGTGGTAATCACCGGCTTTGTTGGTTCTAGCCCTAGAATTTCTCAGTATAATAACCCCCGTGGGGAGATGACGAAGTTGCTACAACTGCAGCTTTCCAACGAAACGAAAACTCGAAACTTGCGGACAGTAATCTGGAATGTTGACGAGAGCAAGATTCCCAAAATCTTTGATACGAACGCAAAGGTTCGGTTAATTGGAGTTAGGATTAAACAGGGAAACCCACAATATGGAACCGGCGACTTTGAAATTCACGGTGATGAAGGGACTGCGTTTGAATTCTTCGGGACTAAAACGGACATCGAAATAATGACGTTGAGAGTAGTTTCGTTCGGTGGAGAAACTGGCAAGGGAAATGTTGCTTGTCTCGCGGTGGACAAAAGCGGTAAATTCGTACATCTGACCATAGATAGTGCTTTGCTAAGCAGTCCGCTCATCTCAGACTCCATGATAGAACGTGTGCCAAGCCGTATCTTTGGGAATTCCATGCTTCTTTACAAAGATGATTCATACATCAGGGTAATCGAGGACGAAGAGTCGTTTCCAAAAATGTCGGTGTTCGAATCAAAAATCAAAGACGTTGAAATCTCAGACTCTCCTTACATTTTGGAGGCGATCGTTTTACAATCTCCGAATATGACCGAAGTAAATACTAAAAACGGTGAATTAGTTACTGTAAGCGACACATTAATTGGAGACGATACTGGGGAAACTCGACTAGTAGGCTGGCGCCAGCAAAGTTCTTCTGTGGCCAACCTAGTAGTAGGTGACCGGATACGAGTTCTGGGCGCGACAGGAACTAAAGGGATGAGTGGCAAAACGGAACTTACATTAAAGCCGGACTCTTCACTAGTCAAAATTACGTAAGCGTAACACAAATAGCTCCTAGGCTGAATTAGTCGTTCCAGAAACCGCGGGTCAGCACATACTGCTTCTCAGCCTCATACACACTTCTGTAAATTCCATCATCGTCGATATAATTACGAAGGATACGAGCCGCGGTATCGGCACCTACTCCGTAACCTGCCAATACTATCAGCGCCTTCTTGCCAAAATTGTTAATAAGTGAGGCAATTTTCCATGCACGATCGAATCGGTGCTCTTCTTCAGGCTGTAATTTACTTCCATTTAGTCTCCTCGAAATAATCTTTGTTAGCTCATTATCAGACCAGAAGGTTGCTGTAATCAACCTCGATCGGCAGAGCGGACAAAATAACTTTTCAGGTATTTGTAGGGTATCGATTGTTCTCTCCCACTTTGCACAGCGTATGCAAATCAGTTTGTGCTTAGTTTTTTCTAGTCTCTCTTTTACGAGTTCAATGATTCCTCTTTCAACGCTTAGTGGGTTTGCAGAAAATTTTGCATGGTGTTCAAGTATTGGTTGTGCCAAGTCCGAGAAGTCAGTTACTTCAATCCAATGTATACGGCAACATCCAGTCTGTAAACTCTGGAAAACTTGTGTTGTTTTTTCGATGTCGAATTTATCGTGCATTAGCTCTCTTATTGATTCCTTACTGATAGGTGTCTTCGAATACCTTTCGTATATCAGGCGGGCTATTTTCTTGTCGTATAAGACATCTCTGTTAATCATTCCGAATCTCTTTGCGACTGCCCATACCTTCCAGTTCATGACATGAGTACCTGCAAATGAAGCAATAATGACAGATTCAAATTCGTATGAATCTCTAAAAACGCTATCTATGTGGGCTTTTCCAATTCTGGCATTTGACGTTAACATAATTCTATAGGGGTCAGATCTAGTCTCGACTATGTAGCCGAGCTGTGAAGATAGTATAGTAGAAAGAAGAGTAGCTATGGTGTTGTTGACTTTGGTACCAAACATTGAATGAACGACGAGGGTGTTTTTCGTAATATTGCTTTCGATCACAATGTTATTCGAATCGGGTATCACTCCTAGAGCATTAACACTATTCTGTAAGGCATGATTGGAAAGTTTGAGTATGCTTCTCATTGCATGTTGACGTACAGTACCCACTTCTTGCGCAGTTGTATAGTCTACTGGGATCATTTCGCCCACCCAGTACGGAACGTTTATTGCAACGCCACGTAGAGGTTCCACGTTGACTAACATTCTTTTCTCATCGATCGAAATAATTCTCCATTGGGAACCCTTAAGAACGAAAACATTTCCCTTTTCAGCGTAGTCTTCTACAAATTGCTGGTCGAGTGTTCCTACCTTCCGTTTAGTTATTGAATCGATGACTTCGAATTTTAGCACATGAGGAATCATAGAAAGATTATCGAAGTAATACCGGTATGCCTTAATTCTCCGGCGGTATGTACGTGCTTCTCTGTCAAATTTGATTATTCCATTGTTGTCAAGAATCTCAACGCAACTTTCTAAGTCATAAATGCTAGTGTGACTGAACGGGTATGCTCTCGTTATTAGATCAAATGCCTTTGGTAGTTCAATCATGCCATTATTCTGCATACACAAACCCACTAAATGATGAGCCACGACATCAAGAGCGTTGACATGCATCGTTTGTTCCTCAATCGAACCCCTTTTCATTCTACGAATTATTGCTAATGCTTCTAATTCATCGTCAGCGTTGTTTGTTACAATCAGTCCTTTTGCGTGGCTTGTTTGCCTATGCCTGCTACGGCCGACCCTTTGTACTAACTTTGAAACCTGTCGAGGGGATCCATAATGCATCACGAGATCTATAGAACCAATGTCCAATCCAAGTTCTAAGGACGAGGTACAGACGATGACACCGGCATCGCCTACTCTTAATCTCTGTTCCGTTTCCTGCCGCATTTCTCTGGATAACGAGCCATGATGAACATCGACTTTCACTTCACTTTGATTTTTCAAGACCGTAGCTAGGTACTCTGCTTCGTCTCTTGTATTGGTAAACAACAAAACAGACCCACTTATTTTGTTTGATACGATATATTCTATGATAAAATGCGCCACGTTAGTAAATGACCCCTGGATGTATTCCAAACGAATATCATATTCTCTACCCGATCTGTCTACAAGCACAGCATGTTTTCTGTTAGTTCCGGAAACGAATTTTCCTGCTTCCGCTAAATTTCCAACTGTAGCTGACAAGCCAATTCTGGTAACACGTTCTAAGCTAACCGCTTGTAACCTCTCTAGTCCTATAGACAAGTGTGCGCCGCGTTCATTAGCAATGAGCTCATGAACCTCATCGATTATTATCCACTCGAGATTCTGCAGTGCTAGGAGCATTCTTTGACTTGAAAGAACAACACCAAGGGATTCCGGTGTAGTAATAAGGATATCCGGAGGCGATTCTACAATTTTTTTCTTATCCTTAGTCGTAGTGTCACCGTGTCTAATTTGCACTCGCAAATTTTCCGATTCAGCGTATCTGACAATTCTTCTGAATACATCGTTATTCAGCGCCCGTAAGGGAGTGATGTAGACTGCTCGAATTTTGCCTGGGAGTCTGGCGCTAGTCGACAACATAGTGACCACTGGCATGACAGCCGCCTCTGTTTTGCCAGCACCTGTAGGTGCAACTAAAAGGCAATTGATCCTCCTAACGATAATCGGTAAGGCTTTTTGCTGGATAGTTGTGAGAGATTCGAATCCTTCTTTCTTGAATTTTTGGGCTAATAACTGTTCTATTGAATCATTTTCATTCAATGTCAGTATTTGTTCCTGGCGCTTGCTGTCTTTGTGATTGTGGTTGAGGTTGCTGCCGTTTCGCTTTCGAACTGGACCTTTCGTAAACCATTGTGCCGATCAGGCCGACTACAAAAAGCCCGACAGAAATCCATACAAAAGAATCGAAATTTGGAATTGCACCGGCTACCATGATAACTTGTTGCTCTACTGATCAATAAATACATATACTTTTTTACTTGCGACGAATTCAGAAATTAGGTGATGGTTGCTTAACGCCATCCAGATGCATTACTTATTGAACAGCGAAAGCCACTTACAAAGTAACCTTTAATTGGGCAGAAAATCCATTCAGCATGGAATAGACTATAAACAATGCTTACGGTTCCGGTTCTACTATTAGGTGGTCTCTTCGGACCTGGCGGTTTTGATTCCAATAATAGTCCTTTAGTGTATATTCTCTGGTTTGCACCCATTATAGTATTAATGATATACGGACAGAAATTTCAGGCATGGATGATATTGGGTGACGTATCAAAATCACTGACCAGATTAAAAACCATGAAAGAGACAGCCAGAAAGGAAGTAATTGATTACATCAAAACCTCAATTACGCCTGCTGCTGACCCAAGCGAGAGAATCGACAAATTCCTTGAGTATTTTGCAATCATGCCGGTAGACCTTGATCCCCAAGGCATCATTCGAAAACTTGATCTTGTGATGAGAACTAAGGATGAACGAATACGATCGGAAATCAAGAGGATGGCGGAAGGTATGACAGAATGGCAGGCTTCACGCATCGAGAATATTCTGGAAGCCGCCACCGCTCTAAATATGATTTACAAGATCGTGAGGCACTTTTACCTGATGGGAAAACGCACGACTGGTATGTTCATACTTGTACAACTGCAAATGGTAATGCCTTTACTGTTACAAGAAGCAGAGGCCTTAGAAAGCGCAATAAGCGCATTTAAGAAAGGACTACCGATAGGAGATGGCATTGGTCCGATGGTAGTCGGAAGAATGATGCTTGGAAAAGAAAAAAAACCAATCGCCAGAGAAACGGTATATAGCGAAGAAGTTCGTATGGGAAGAAAATTGTATATGCTCAAGGCAGAGGGGCCTGCAGGTAGCGTCGGGCGTCCTGGCGAAGCAGTTTACCGATTGATTGCAGAACTAGGTCTAAGGATAGATGCTATCATAATGATAGATGCTGCCTTGAAACTAGAAGGAGAAAAGACAGGGGCGATCGCTGAGGGCGTAGGTTCTGCTATAGGTGGTATAGGAGTCGAAAGATACCAGATAGAAGATGTCGCAACTAAATTCAGTATACCGATCTATGCAATAATAGTTAAACAGTCTGTCCAAGATGCGATTACGGTGATGAGAAAAGAGATTTCTGATTCTTTTGATAAGTTATATAATACCGTCTCCGCAGTCATCGAAGATAAAACGCTGGAAGGCGATTCGATTCTAGTTATCGGCGTTGGTAATACCGCGGGGGTAGGACAATAAGTGTTATTTTTTGAAAGAAAAAGGAAGGCCAATACTCCTATAATTTACACAGAAGAGACATGTCAAAATTGCCATCACAAAATTAAGAGGATCTTTCTAGATGGCGACTACATCTATAAATCAGGTTCCGCTTGCAAAGCTTGCTCTGGAATTGCCATTACCACTGCAATATATGGCGAATATCCTGCAGAAAAAGAAAAGAGATCCGAAAGCTAGCGAGCAAACGGCCAGCTCAGAGCGTCGTGACATAAGTAAAGTTGGTAGATGGAATCAAGGTATGTTCTGCCTGAGAAACGAGCTTTCGATTACCTTCTACTAGAATGGGATACGCATGCACATTTCTTTTCTTGACTAAAACCTCTATCAACTCACGGGCCTTTGGTTCATCGAATAAATCAGTAATCCACCTAATGGCGAAAGGCAAGGTTTTAAATTTATTCCACAACTGATCCAAGAAAATGTCCGCCTCTTGATTCTTCGACGGTTTGCGAGAAGTAATGCTGAAAATGTTGCGAACTTTACCTTCGTATACTACGCCTTGGCCATCCCTAGTTGTGACGAAGGGTTCTACAGCGTAGGCTTGGTTGGAAGACAAGCTAAACGAAGGGCCGATGGTTTTAATGTTAGGTATTGACCTACCAGCGTGAATAGTATAACGTTCCAAGGAATGGCCGCTCAAGTTTTGGATCGGTTTGAAGCCGTGTTTAACTATAGTACTCTCGATAACGGCCCCTATTTCATTAGATTTGGTGTCAGCCTTAGCCACCTTGACTGCTTCATTTAAAGCCATTTCGGCAACCCTCACTAATTCTTCGGACTTTGGATCATAGCACACGGTAACAGCCGTGTCTGCAATATATCCATCAACCTGTACTCCGATATCGATTTTCAAAATATCACGATCCTTCACCTCCAGTATATCGTTAGGTTCCGCAGTATAGTGAGCGGCGATGTCATTCAGGCTAACGTTGACTGGAAATGCGGGTGTACCCCCCATTTCTCGTATTTCAGCTTCTATTGATTCGCAGATACGAAACACAGTGGTTCCTACGTGATATTTTTTCCGAGCCCTTTCGCGTACTTCAGACGCTATCTTTCCCGCACGCTGATAGGACTCAAAAAAGGTCATGCGTCATGACGTTTTTGACAAAGATGGTATATAGAGCTATTGCCGTCGAGAAAGTTAAAATTATATTGATGAAATATGACTCTTGCCAAATAACGTAATTTTTGGATTGGGGTCGTTGTCTAGCTTGGTATGATTCCAGCCTTGGGCGCTGGAGATCGTCGGTTCAAATCCGGCCGACCCCACTCAGACGAGATTTTCGAAATGAGTAAATATCCGAATTTGACTGGATTGAAGTAAATAATGAGGACTCTAAGGATAGAAGAAATAACCTATAAGCGCCTCACCTCTGTGTTAGAAGATGTAATGCATTACAAGAAGAAGGATGTGAACTATGATGACATTTTAAATGAATTAATTGATGTCTATCAAGAAAACGTAGGGGGTAGTATTGGCGGAACTGTAGGTGGTGGTTGATTAATTAAATTGATAGCTAGAGGCATAAGGTCGCCAAGTCGTCAATGCTATCTTCGGTATTATGCAGGTAGTGTGTTCTACTTAAGATACGAGCTTCGCAGTAGCTTCTACTAGAATGGCATGACTACTTTTCCTCCCACGATATTCCCACTCTATATCTATTGTGTAGTATGAATTTATTTTCCGAGAAATTTTTGGTTAAGGTCTTAACTTCCATCTTTGAAATTCTTAATGTTACTTCGCTGATTTTAAATGATAAACTTACGAACTTCCTTTAAACCACCATGAACAATCACGACAAGCTGTTCTTTATGGTGGCGGTCATGATCTTAAGGGGATGTAGGATGTGATGATGGTATTTCCTTCACTGTTGGTAGTTTCTTCTTCCATTGGCTACTTTCGTCGTACTGTGACAAACAGGACACTCAGCCCATCGGTGGCCGCCAAAATACTCCCATTCAAAAGAACAGTTGCTGTAGCCGCACCTTACCCAACTGCCTCTCGGATTCCCTTTGGGCGTATTATCCTGCTTAGGTTTCCGCGACCTCCTTGCGGAACGAGGCAACAGTCGTCGCTGCCGGTTGTTTAACATCGTCCTGAATATATGCCCCGTATGTGATAAAGATGTTATTATGATATAGCTGCAGGATAAGTCGCATCTAGATTGGAAGAACTGCGATAGTTTTAAAAGCTTAAAGAGATGCAAATAGCATTAATGGCGAGAACAGTTTCGAGTCAACTACTAAAAGTTGGCGAAAAGGCGCCTGATTTCAGACTCAAAGGAGTCGACAATAAGTTATATTCAATGAAGGATTTTAAGAGCGAGTTAGTGCTCGTAGTCTTCATATGTAATCATTGTCCTTATGTAAAAGCACGTATAAAAGATATAGTTAGCCTGCAGGAAATCTTCAGATTGGAAGAACTGCATGTGGTTGGGATAAACAGCAATGATCCCAATTACGACGGAGAAGGTTTTGACAAAATGGTAACCTTCTCAAAGGAAAATACCCTAAATTTTCCGTACCTTATAGATGACACTCAAAATATCGCAAAGGCCTACGGCGCAGTTTGCACACCGGATCCGTTCCTTTTCGACTCTGAGCTCAAACTTGTCTTTCATGGAAGAATAAATGACGCATTGGAGCCTGACATGCATCCCAAAGTTCAGGTAATGGAAAACAACGTAAAAAAAATATTGAATGGGGAAAAGATAGAAAAACCTTTTGATCCTTCAGTTGGTTGCTCAATAAAATGGAAAGATTCCTGAGTCAGTTACATAACTTTTTCTAGTCCGTAAGTGCTGTTTCCTCTGAATCCGACGAAAATGCATCAGTTCCCGATATTCTAAAATGATGCAGAACACGTGCGACGTTTTGATAACAAATGCCGCCGGAGTGGTGATTCCGAAGGTGGGAATAGTTCAAACAAATATTATGATTGAAAACGGCAAGATCAAGGCACTCACAAAATCAACTCAGAGCGTCCAAGCTTCAAGGAAAATAAATGCGGAGGGGAAATATGTCCTCCCTGGAATTATAGACCCGCACGTTCACTATGGCGTATACACCCCCATAGAAGAGGCAGCAAAAACGGAGTCGAAATCCGCTGCAATAGGCGGCGTCACGACCATGATGAGAATGCTCAGGTTGTACGATCGGTATGAAAATATTGAAAAGCATCTTCGGGCAAGCGAGTTCACGCATCATGTTGATTATTCGATTCATGCATCGATCCTAAGACCTGAACAAATAAAGGATATTCAGTATTTAAAAAAGAAATTTGGAATTAACTCGTTTAAAATTTACGCCAACTTAGGACATGATGTGAATCATATTCTAATGGACATTGAGCCTGGCACACATGAGACTGTGGAGCGAGAGGTGAACATTAGTGATCAAATTATTTCAGACATAGTCCAGGAGGCATCCATGAGACAATCGCCTGTACTTGTTCATGCCGAGGACCAGGTCATGTGCTCGAGACTTCAAAAACAAAACCAAATCCGAAGCGAACTGACCGGAACGAAAATAACAAGTTTACGGGTATGGTCAGAATGCCGACCGCCATCCTCTGAGGCGAATGCTATAGCGAAGGTAGGAGCATATGCTAGGGAGTTTGGCTCAACAATATACTTTGTCCATATAGGATCCGGAACAGCGTTGGATTCAATTCTAACAGAAAAAGAAAAAGGTAACTCGAATTTATATACTGAGACTTGTCCGCATTATTTGACACATACTAGTGATTTTTTGGATGTTACAGGAAAGGTTGTACCTCCATTGAGGACGAAAATCGACGTACAATCTATGTGGTATGGGCTAATGAATGGCATCATTGATACTGTGGGATCGGATCATGTTGCCAATACATTATTAATAAAAAGAGGGCAAGGAGACATATGGTCGGCAAGAGCAGGATTTCCGGGAATCGCCACTCTGTTACCAGTTTTGTTATGTAAGGGTGTTAATGAAGGAAGAATAAGTCTGGAAAGGGTTGCAGAAGTGACGAGCTATAATGCTGCAAGAATCTTCGGCCTGTATCCGAAGAAGGGTACCATAGAGAAAGGGTCTGATGCTGACGTGACAATTATCGATTTAGATTTACTGCAGAAGGTCACCCCAGAGATCCTTCAATCGTACTCAGACTACTCAATCTACGATGGATGGGAATTGCGGGGTTGGCCCGTGTTCACAATCGTAAGGGGACGAGTTATCATGGAGAACGGACAAGTTGATAAAAACACTTGCGGGTACGGAGAGTTTGTTCGAACAGCGGCCTAATTTCTATCCTGTGTTGATAACAGTAAGCCCGTTATCTGTTTGGTTGGATAATTTCGAAGGAACCATCATTTTTTGCCTTGTAGTATATGTTTGCCCTGGTAAAGAGTCCTACCTCTAACACTCCAGGAATGTTCTTTAATTCGATCTCTTTGTTCCGAACGTTTCCAATTGAGTTGAACGAAGTATCAAGGACTATGTTTCCATTTTCGGTGACGTATGGATATCCCTTGTCCATCGTTCGTAGCTTCGGGCTTCCTCCAATTTCTTTTAACCTCTTCAACAAAAAGGAGCGAGCAAACTTGTGAATTTCTATCGGAACCGGTTGAGTCAACCGCTTGACAAATTTGGTATCGTCTGCTAGAATAACTACTTTATTCGCTGCTGAAATTAACACTTTCTCCCTAAGTAACGCGCCACCGCCACCTTTTATCATATTAAAATCAGAATCAATCTGATCCGCTCCATCGAAGACCACATCGATGTCGACAAAGTTACTTTCGTCTGCAATTTTGAGCCCCACTTTCTCAGCTTCGATTTTTATTTGAATAGATGTTGTCATGAATTCAACCGACCTCTTATATGGTAAATTCGCCAATTCCCTCACAAGAATTGTCATAGTACTTCCGCTGCCTAAACCGACGACCTGGTTCGCTGTTACAAACCGTTTCACCGCATCTTTTGCACTGTTACGAAGTGCACTTTTTATGAGCGAGGACGCCGATGACAACTTCTAGTGCAGAGAGATGGCCACTTTAATATTCGTTTTAGGTACCGATTATGACTGAATAACCCACTTGGAGAAGAACGTCATGCAGGCACCTCATCGTAACTAGTCTTCTATTTCTGCTTCATTCAGAAACGAAAGAGCATCACGGGTCTTGTTGTGGGGATGGCTTTCCCGATCTACATCCAAGTCCGAAGAGGGAATAGTAACATTCTCTGTAAAACCATTGGGCTTTATTTGGTTAACTTGTGTCACGATATCGTCCTCAACTTCTCCAGCATGTTCTAGGCGTGTTAGGGCCTGCATAACCTCCTGTTGAACCTCTTGGATATTTTTATCCTCCGCTCTAACCGAAGCCGAGTCTCTCTTATCTTCTCTTTTCTTCTCACCTATTTCGGAATATTCCTGACCACTCGCTACTACTGTCGCGTATTTTCGCTTTGTTACATGGATGAGGGAATCCAGCGGCATCCCGCACTTCTGGGATATCTCGGTGAGCCTTCCTTCTATGGTTTCGATCCTTTCTTCCAGTAGGGAAACAAGTTGAGTGCGCATGTCAGATAGCTCTGTAAAGTCAACTGCCAATTGTAATTCGCCTATTTTTTTATTAAAAGTGTCTAGCTGGGTTTTGTATTTTAACAAGAGCCGGTCCCGTTCTATCGCACCTATCTTACCATTTTGAACAGCCTCATAAATGTTGGTAATCGAGTGTGATAGTATGCTTTTCTCGAATTGCAAGGCTTCGATTTCTGATCTTGTGGCACTAATTGGTTTTATAACCTGATTACGTCTATGTTTTAGGAGATGCAACTTACTCTCGGAGTGTTTCCAAAAAGTAAGAGCCGATATCGCCCCAGCCAACGAAAAGCACACGAGGACGAGTATTTCTTCAATCAAATGTCGAGATTTATTCCGGACGTGATATAGTTAAATTTTTCTGATTCTGCAGGCAGACAATTTTGGCAACCTTCTGACCGGGAAATAGACAAAGAAATAACTATTTTATCATATCACTCGACGCTTAATCCAGTTGTATTTTCTCATTCTAGCATCCGGGAAACCACATTTGGCACATTCCTTCCCGCGTTTGTGAAAAGAATTATGGCCGCATCTCCTACATCGGATGTGGGTTTTTTTCCTCGTGAAGTTACCCATCGAAGTGGTGCCTTTAGTCATTATAACTCACCCAGGAAGTTTTAAACTGGTGGAGGCGATATTATGACCACATTGTCACCTCTAACGACGATAGTCCCTAGGTCGTTAGATTTACCCTGATCCAATATTTCTACAGATTCTTCCAGCAACAGATTCATATGCTGATCGAATCCGTGAAGATTTCCTCTGATAACTTTTCCGCCCTTCAACTTTATAAGCACAACTTTACCAAGACTCTCATCCAAAACTTTCACTGCCATGTCTACCGACAAGAATAATGTCTACCTATAGGTATGGCATAAGGGAGGTATATATTAAAATTTCATTCCTGAGGTAACTCTGAAATGATATGCACAAGATTCCCGACTATTTCCTTTAGGAGTCTATCGCCCTTTTCTTTGCTTGCACTACGAGGCTCTCCCCATACCCCATTACCGGTCACCTTGGGAAAAGAACCTGGTGTGGTAGTTATAGTTGAGTATGCAATTCTTGATTTAGACATCCTCTTAAAATTTGGTTCTGCTTTGTCCATTCGGACCAACTGGGGCGATATGGCCAACACAAGGGACGTCTCGACTTCGCCTGCGTGATCAAGTTCTTTTTGCATTCCACTCCAGTAATTAATTGCATATATACTGCTCTTAGTACGGATCTTTGCATCTAGATTCTGTGAGATATATTGTAGGACTCCGATATTTCCATGATGACCATTAATAAATATGATCTCTGTTATCCCTTGGCTTGAAAGTGAAATACAAACCTCGCAGAGCACGTCTGATAACGTGGAATTTCTCAAAGATACATTGAACATTGGAAGATGTTCGAAAGATACTCCGTACGAGATTACCGGCAAAACGAAACATTTAACTGCATCGGCCACTCGCGTCGCGACTCGTTCTGAGATTAAACAGTCAGTAGACACAGGTAGGTGTGCACCGTGTTGCTCAAGTGAACCTACGGGTACTATTGCTCGGCGAGTTCTTTTGAGACATTTACGAAACTCATAATGGCTGATGTTATAGATCGGTACTGACATCTTTCAGGACTTCACCAGATCATGCTCATTTATCAACTTTACATCATCATAGGTCTAGAATCCAGTTTGATAGTTAAAGGGGCTGCTTCGTACTCTGAAAAATAAAATGGCGTTCAGATGTTTCCCAGAATATGAACCCTCCCCCAGTAAATCTCCAGTCTTCCTTCAAGGTATAATTTAGTGGCTTTAAGGAGAGTTTCTGCTTCTAGGGATTGTCCTTTCTGTCGTATAGTGTCGAGCGTATCCATGTCTTTAACTCTAAAAGACTCCTGATATATAATGGGCCCTTGGTCGAGGTCCTCCGTGACAAAATGCGCCGTACACCCCACTATCTTCGCTCCGCGCTCATAAGCCTGTACGTAGGCATAGGCTCCAGGAAACGCAGGCAAGAGCGATGGATGGATATTAATAATCC
>WJXE01000200.1 GCA_009665115.1 Nitrosopumilales archaeon | reverse complement strand
GGTGTACGCTATCCAACAATAGTATATCTGACTTCTGATATTTTCGGCAATACTGGGAGCATTTGAGATTGTTCCCCGCTTTGTTTAAATGTATATCAGACAATACCACAGAGAAGTTGAGTCAAAATACAGAAGGCGTTGATTACGTCAACCAAACATATTCTAATGGCTTTCGTAAAATTGTTGTATGTGAAAACTGTCTTTATTATGACAGTATCTCTGAATTTTACAATGCTCATAGATATTGTCTAGAATGCCTATGCGATCATGCATGTTGTCCCGTTTGTAAAATTGGCTATCACGCGATTAATATATCAGAATGATCTACCGCGGCCACCTCGACCCTAGAGTATGTTGCTAGAAGTCACACTAATCGCTGATCAATTGGCTTCGAAAAAGAGAATAGAGATATCATCCAGTAAACAATAGCAAGGTGTAAAAAGCTAATAGATTCGCGATCAGAATAATCATATTTCCTTCGCAATGAGAAAAGTACAGCCGAGAATCTATGGACAGTCATGGCGCACAATCCTAGGCTGACACACGCAAACCTTGGACTGTGGATGCGATGACGCTGTACGCGGATAGGCTGAACCGTATCCCAGTATCATCGTTATCTAGCATCATTGTCGTTACTTTGATTCCAGTACCGTTCCGTTGGCTAAACAAGAAGCTGGCAATGAGCTAATCGCCGCATTGTTAGAGCTCCAATAATATATATCGTAAAAATGAGAACATTCCCTGAAGAACATGAAAAACATCTAAGTGAGCCTCATAAAGGTAAACAAACTTCTGAAGAATCTAGAAGCAAAATGAGTGAACCAGGTAAGGACGAGAGTAGATGGATACTGTCGGTTGCGACAAAGTCCTAAGAAGCCGTGTCTAATATCACTTAGTAAGTACGACTATTTTAGTACTGGTTTTTCCTGAATTTTGTCCTATCTGAAGGGCAACGACCTGGTTGCGATTGGCTAGATGAAAATGAAATGTGCTGATTGGCTGGGCTGCCAGAACAGCTTGGCTGAGAGCTATCTGATCTGGATGAATTGGCTGCACAGCTATTAGTTGGTGAATCAAGTGAAGCATTTGGTGAAGGTAATATCGTCTGTGCGATTATTGTATGCCATACTAACACCGAGCCAATGTTAGTTTATTCATATTCTCTCAAAGAGCATCAAAGTATAATTGTTGCTTGCTCCCTTTTAGGACTCACTTGAAGGCAGTTTCTGTTATAAAATTGGCATCACTCTCTCGATCTATTTCTAGACTCAATTTAATTTCCCTTGGTATTGGGTTTAGGTTTTAGATACAAACGTCCAAAGTCAGCAGGCTCGTATTAAAAAGTGTCCGTCAATGCCGTTTTATGTTCTTATTAGCATTCAAATAGTGTGACTATCAAATGGAGAGAGGAAATAATCTAATACACACATCTAACTATCAGCCAAAATATATATTCCACCAAAGAATTTTCTTAATAGAACTTGATAAGTTATTTTTGGTTAACTACCTCAATCTTTATCCTTATTTTCGCTACTTCTGCTATAGCTCTTACACTCCTCATATCTAAACATAGTACATTCAACGTGTATCCATTTCCCATACAGGAGGCAAAAGCTGTCAAGAGCAAAACTCCTTCTTCTCCTCTTCATCAGACTCTATCTTCGAACGATGGCAATACAATTATTCGAACTTCGTCTTCTTCTCAATCCAGCACCGGCTCTCTTGGTTGCATTAATTACAATCCTTCCACAAGAACAATTACTGTCAGCTGTAGTAGTCCAGCTAGACTTACAGATATTGATAACAAACTCAAAGATACCACTGTGTTGGCTAAGCAATCTCCAGACGGCATCTGGTATCTAAGAGCAAACATAGTAATTGCCAAAGGAGCTACATTCAGCATAGATTCAACGGATACTAGATGGCTAAAAATAAGTTCAGAGCAAGGGATCGCCAGTACTAATAGTCATACCTCTGCTCTTCCCTACAATATAGATGTACATGGTAGTCTAAAGATTAATTCCGTAAAAATAACTTCCTGGGATCCAACAACTAATAACTATGCTATAACCAATGGTTCAAGAGAAGCAGTACCTACTGGAACGAAAGGAGCAACAACAAATGGGTATATAATACATTTTGGTGCTCCGAGACCTTTTTTCAAGGTTGAGCATGATGCAACAGGCGCTACAGATATAGCAAATTCAGAGATCGCATATTTGGGATACGAAAGCGGAAGTACTTCCGCTGTTGGCTCAGGCGGTCTTAACTACTACGGAGCAGATCGGAGTGTAATAAGAGGTAATAATATACACGATCTTTATTTTGGCTTCTATTCTAGCGGTGTAAGTGGTTTCATTATTGAAAATAATCAAATTTATCACAATGCGAATTACGGTGTTGATCCACACACCGGAACCCATGATATGATAATTCGACAGAACATGGTTCATGACAACGGCGCACAGGGAATCATTTGTTCGCTAAATTGCTACAACATTTTAATTGAGGACAATCAACTCTACCGAAATGGCAAGGCAGCTATCATGTTTAGCAGAAATATGTCTAATTCTATAGCGAGAAATAATATTATCTCTAATGAAGTTGACGGTATACTCGTCTCACAATCAGATAACAATAAGCTCTATAATAACACAATTTCAAATTCACAATATGGGATTAACGTGATCGTTGGCTCTTCAGGGAATACATTCTACTCTAATGTGATAAAGAACTGTTTACATGGAATATACTCACAAGCAACTTCAAACAATAGCAACAATACGTTCTATAACAATCAACTGATCAATTCGCCTTCTGCAAGCGGAGTCCAAACCAACCAACCAAGTTTTGACATCGCTAAAAGTCAGGGAGTGAAAGGTCACAGCCGTCCTAGTCATCACTAAGGTATCTATGATCACCACCACCAACTATCGAAGCATCAGTAATCGGGGGGCTGGCAAGTCTGTAGGCTGTACGCAATCTTTAAAAGTTGATCGTGGCTGGACATGATTGGCATACGCTACGAATGAAATGGACGCAGCATAGTGAATACGATAACTAATCACGAGAGTGTGGTTCCTTCTGCTCAGACAACGGTACAACTTGCAACAGCTTTTTCATTATCCGTTTAGTCAATCTTTCGACTATGTTATTAGCTATTTTAGCGTCCTTCATCGTATTGAATAAACAGTATAACTTGAACGAGCACACATACGCAGAGAAAGCCTTAATCAATGATACTGCATCTATAGACACTATCTAGCTAAAATTGAGAACTTTTTGACATCAAATAAATTCAAGAAAAGGAAACTGACGCATGGTAAGCTATTCCGTGTTCATGCTTTCAGGTTTCACTACTGAATCTTGTACCGCTACGAAACCTCATTACATAACTAGATCGTGATATAGCAAAACAATCTACTACGATCTGCATTCAAATTATTTTTATTATTTGCTTGTATTGTTCATATTGTGATAACGATTACTCTAGTCAAGATTAAATCATATTTATCAATATCATTCTCCTCTTTTGCACAAGGATTAACAACGATCATCATTCTAGCACTCCTAACTTGCGCTGTACTGAATAGCGTAGAGGCCTATGCACAAATATTTCCAATTCATACTAATGTGACTAGTACTACTACTGTCACTCCTAGTCATCCGCCAACATTGCAACAGCGGCAGCAACAACAGCCAAGTCAGCCTATCCTACACTTAGTGAAAATTACATCACCCATTAAAGGTCAAGTAGTTCCCGTCGGAAAACACCTCAGAATATCCGGAACATCACTCGATAACACAACAACGACAACAACTTCTGGCTGCAGCGTCTCAGTTAAGGTGAATGGCGTCAATCCGTATCATAATGCCTCGCAGAATGGTACTGGTGTACACAACTATTCAAAATGGAACTTTACCCTCATCCCTTCCTATACTGTCGTAAAACAAGGCCAGAATAAAATAACTGCCAAATTTTCATGTAGCAGTAATCCTAGTGTAATATCACACTATAGTGTAAATGTGACAGGTATAGCAAGAACAGTGAGATCGAACTCAACAGCTACCAATTCTTCTACCAGTCCTGTTTCTTCAAATGCTACCAGTCCTGTTTCTTCAAATGCTACCAGTCCTGTTT
>WJXE01000199.1 GCA_009665115.1 Nitrosopumilales archaeon | reverse complement strand
TTCAGCTTTAGAATAATTAGTTCCAGTCCCACCAAGTGATATAGTGGTATTGGCACTACCTGCAGTCGTAGCAGTAGTAGCAGCAGTAGTAGTAATACTAGGAGTGGTAGAAGTCACACCGGGTCTTTGAACTCCAGTTGTCACAGGTTTTGGTGGAGCAGACGCCCTATTAGCGACCTGCGAAGCCATTGAATTTTGGCGTTTGACAACACAAAGCTGATTATGAACATCCATCATGCTTTCGAGAGTAAGCGGGTTGCTATGTATCAAAAGGCAACCACAATCTGGACAAACATATTCTATCTCCGAAGACATGGGATTTTCTATAAGAATAGTACTTATTTAATCCTTCTTAGAGCTCTGATGAATGCCCCAAGCGAAGGACGAATTAAGAGCTAAAAAATAAAAATTAGTTCGGAATGGGGACAAGCAAAACAACAACGAAAAAAACGGCAAGCAACAGACCTCCGATGTACAGATTGCTTCTATCGGTTCTATAGTTATTAGCTAAGCATTTACAAAAAATATGTGAAAATTAATAGCAAGGGTTCTTGCACTAGATTTCAGAGATGTCAGGACTTGGTCATGGATACTGGGGCGAAGTTATCGAAGTGTTACGCTTTGTAATTCCAGTGTACGACAAAGTAAACAGGGCCATTTCATTGGGAAAAGACATGAAATTCCGACTAAAAGGAATACATGGACGCGTTCATCCGGGCAACCTTCTGCTGGATGCCGGCTCAGGTTATGGGAATATGTCACGAATTGCGCTTAACGAAACGAATGGCACATCTAAGATTATCATGTATGATCCTATCCCTGAAATGCTAGCTGCTGCAAAACATTTGTTCCTGCCAGGACCATCCGAATTTACCATGTCCTCAGGAGTCTTCGAATATATGCCTTTTAGGAACAATATCTTTGACGCGGTTCTTTGTGGCTATTCGCTCCGAGACGCGATTCAGCTTCGACCGGCCATTTCTGAGATTAGTCGAGTCCTGAAGCTCGGAGGACGATTAATCATTGTAGATCTTGGTAAACCGGATAATCCAGTGATAGAGGCATGTGTATCATTTTACTTGAGGCATATACTTAAGATTCTGGCCTTTGCAGTTGCAGGAAAGGTGGGGCTAAAATTTCAAGCTCTGTATGGTACTTATTGTAGATGGCCAAAAAACTCTGAGCTTAATAACCTGTTAAAAGAATATTTTTCCAAAGTAGACTTTGATACGGAGCTGCTGGGCGGAGCGGTTATCGTCGCGGCATATAAATAGGTCTCAATTAATTATGTTGAATAGTGACCACCACCACACAACTGCCGAAATTGTTTAGGTTTTTTGTTTTTGCTTAAGGATATCCCGAAAATTCATTATCGATCGATCATCTCCCTTATTAGCCGGCTGAAAAATGGATAACCCACTCCATTATATTGCGAGACACTTGGTGGGCAGTAACTAATACGACGGGTTAGGGTTAGTAATTAAGCGAAGTTCGGGTCCGAATTATTTACCGTAAGCACATGAAACTAACGCGTAAAGTTAATTAGAAGCTCTCTCAGCTTTTTTCTCGGTAATTGAATGGTAAAAGAGGCTAAGAGGGTCCAAGAAATATTTGATGATATCATTTCAAAGAAGAATAAGGTAATAACAGAAGAATCTGCCAAAGAGATTTTGACTGAATATGGAATCAAAGTTCCGACGTACGCATTAGTCAAGACTGAATCAGAGGCTGTCGAAAGGGCAAAGCAGATTGGGTTCCCACTAGTCGCAAAAATCGTTTCTCCTGAGATTTTGCACAAAACTGACGTTAAGGGTGTCAAGGTCGGGCTTGCTTCAGAAGCAGAAGTCCGGGAGACGTTTGTGGACATGCACGGGCGCCTCTCAAATCAATATGAAACTAAAGGTATACTACTTGAAAAGATGGTTCCGCCTGGAATCGAGTTGATCGTTGGTTTACAAAATGATCCACAGTTTGGGCCAGTTATTATGGTTGGGGTAGGCGGAATCAATACGGAAATTTTTAAAGATGTATCATTTAGGGTTCTACCGATCACAAAAGAAGATGCAATAGAGATGATAAACGATCTGAAAGGAAAGCAAATTCTGAAAGGATTCAGAGGTTCAGAAGCCGTGGACATGGATATGTTAGGGAATGCAATAGCAAATATTGGGAATCTTGGAACTGATATGGCTGCATACTACGAAAGTATCGATTTCAATCCTGTGATAGCATATCCCCATGATTATTATGTTGTCGATGCAAAAATAATTTTGAAAGAAGAGCCGCGTTCAGAAGCCATTTCCAAATCCCAGCCAGACTCAAGCTACATGGATGTTTTCTTCAACGCCGGATCGATTGCATTGATTGGCGCATCCCCAGAACAGGGCAAAGTGGGAAATTCTGTCTTCGAAAGTCTCGTGAAACACGAATACAAAGGAAAGGTCTTTCCAGTCAATGCAAAGGGATACCCTGAAATTATGGGTATCAAGGCATACAAGAGCCTCGAGGATATAGACGAGCCTGTGGAAGTAGTAGTAGTTACAGTCGATCTTAGGTTTGTGCCGGACTTGTTGAAAAGCTGTGGAAAGAAGAATATACATAACATGGTCATCATATCCGGCGGAGGAAAAGAACTTGGAGGAGAGCGTGCTGCTATCGAACAACAGATCAAGGAACTTTCGAGTCAGCTGAAGGTAAGAATTATCGGGCCCAACTGCATTGGAATGTTTAATGGCGAAAACCGCCTTGACTGCGCATTCCAAGGTCATGAGCGGATGTTAAGACCACAGAATGGTCACGTTGCTTTTCTCTCCCAGAGTGGAACCGTAGGCATTGCATTTATGGAAACAGCTGACGCCTTTGGGATGAGCAAGATGATTTCATATGGCAACAGGTCTGACGTTGACGAGGCAGACATGATCTGGTACCTTTCAAAGGATCCTCAGACAAAAGTTATCGGTCTGTATGTAGAGGGACTTGGCGATGGACGCAAATTTATGAATACTGCTAAGAAAGTAATACATGAAGCAAAGAAGCCGGTAGTTGTGTTCAAGAACGGCAGGACTACTAGAGGTGCGAAGCAGGCATTGTCACATACAGGATCGCTTGGCGGTTCGTATGCAGTTGTTAAAGGGGCATTAGACCAAGCAGGAATAATTTCGGTTAATAGCTACGAAGAGCTCACCGGATCACTTAAGGCATTGATATGGCAACCCGTTCCGAACGGCAGTAGAGTCGCGATGGTTACAAATGGCGCAGGCCCGGTTATAGCAGCCATAGATCATTTTGAAGAATTAGGATTGGTGGTCGCCGAAATTAGCGAAGCCAGCAAGAGAGCATTTAAGGAGCATTACCCACCGACCTATGTGGTCGGAAATCCTTGCGATATTACAGGTTCGGCAAGCGCGGATGACTATCGATTCGCTATCCAAACCTTCATCGATGACCCAAATGTGGACATCATCATGCCTTGGTTCGTATTCCAAGATGACCCGTTGGAAGAGACCATCATCGATGTATTGGCAGAGTTCCAGAAGCAGAAGAAAAAACCGATATTAGTTGGGGCAATGGGTGGACCGTTTACTCAAAAGATCTCGGATCAAATCGAAGATCACAACGTTCCTGTCTACCATTCCGTAACTTCTTGGGTAGGTGCAGCTGGAAGTCTGGCAAAGTGGTCAAAAGTATTGGCCGGAACACAGCCCTGACACTTGTCCTGTTATCATTATTTTTATTGACATTGTCACGTTAGTTTTTATTATATTACTGTTATTAGTCTTTGTTCTCCTGATAACAATTCTGTAAGAAAGCTTGTTAATTGTATAGTACGCAAAAGGGAGATTAACGACGAGCGAAGGAAAAGGTTATTATATTTATAAGCCGTAGTTGAGTTCAATGGAAAGCGCAGAACAAAGTCAGGTCGTCACTGTTAGCCCAAAGGCGGCTCAGAAGGTTGGAGAATTTATGAAGCAGGAAGGCAAAGATAACCTCTTCTTAAGAGTATATGTTTCGGGTGGTGGTTGTTCTGGCCTCTCGTATGGAATGGGATTTGAAGAAAAATCTGAAGAAGATGACCACATTATTGAACAAAATGGAGTGAAAGTTCTGATAGATGGTTATAGCCAAAGATACCTTAAAGGTGCAAACATCGACTA
>WJXE01000198.1 GCA_009665115.1 Nitrosopumilales archaeon | reverse complement strand
CTACTCAGGTTCTTATTTCATTTATTGTTTATTCTACCAATAACTGGAGTAGAAGAAGAGATAGTAAATTCTTATAACAGTATAGGTGCCATATAATCATTTTAGCGTAATGTTGTAGTCGTAGTAGTAATAGAGTCCTTTTTTTGGACATGATAATTTGGAAGGTTATTAGCTGTTGGGATCTAAAGGACATTGTTGCACAGAATACATTTTTGATACTTTTTTGGTCAAAACATTTTCTGCTGTTTTACAAATGATCTTCGTGCCGTCTTTCTTTATTATAAAACCGGATCGTCTCGAGTGATAGATCACAAAAAGGCAGCTGCCCGTAGCTTTCTTTTTTTGTCCTCATCAGCAAAAATAGTAGAGATCTATTCTTGTCTCACATCATTGTTCTATTTTTCTACTATACCGCTTTGGGATTTTGCATTTTGCTACCAGACCTAAAGTATGTTCATCGTTTTAGATATCATATTCTCCTTGTCCCTCAAGATAGCATGACAATATAAGCAAATATATTGAGTCTCCATAATCATAAATGTGAATAATAATAAACTTTATTCACTGATGGATATTTCTCGTATATTTTCATTAGCCCGCGACTCTTTGATGTTTTGGATCTAGGAGTACGGCAGTTTATTTTATACGATTTGAAAGAGCCTCCTTTAAACAATTAAACAATTTTACGATTTCCTCTTTCTCCTAATTGATATCTGAAATAAGTTAAATTTATCTCTTAAAGGCAGAATGAAAAAAAGGCAGAATGTTAACAGCTCACGAATACCGCTGCGATAGAATCTGTTTAGCCCCAAGCCCATGATCTATAATATTATACAGCTTATCTAATACATTATGTGTTACATTCTCACCATATGGATTGATGGTTATATTTGTCCCAGATGCCTCCTCAATAACATCATTGAGTGAACGAAAATTATCGTTTCCTAGTAGCGGAAACAATCTGTTAGCTCTAATTAGTAATGTTTCCTGCCTCTCAGTGGAAGTTCTCAGTGTGATACAGGGTTTTCTCAAAATGACTGCTTCTTCCTGAACGCCTCCAGAATCAGTTAATACAACCCAGCAATTTTGCAATAGCGCAATAAAATCAGCATACCCTACAGGATCAATCATCTTCAAATTTTTTGGCATTTGAATATTATGTTTCATTAGATTATTTCTCGTTCTAGGATGTACTGGAAAAATGACATCGTAGTTAATTTCTGCAATATACTTTGCAAGTAATCGTAAAGTACGTGGGTCATCTACACTTTCTGCCCTATGCAGTGTTAATAATAAATAGCGAGCTGGATAATCGCCTTTTAAAATCGCATTTTTTGAAAACTTTCTACAAACATCCACTATTAAATTCCCTGTTACAAAGACGTTGTTTGTGATATTTTCATACTCCAAAAATGTTCTATTAAGAACGGTAGGAGCAAGCAGATAATCAGACATAGAATCTATACGGATCCTATTTCTTTCCTCCACCATATTAGAGTCAAATGAACGCAGGCCAGCCTCAATATGTATCAGTTTACTCCCAACTTGTTTTGCAGCTAAAGCTGCAGCTAATGTTGAATTGGTATCACCATAAACTATTACATAGCTCGGATTCAAACACTCTCGAAAACATTTTGTAATGTTATCCTTTAGCACGAATACATCAGCAGAACCGCAATTCAAGTCATGGTCAAATTCAATATCTAATTCTTCCTTAAACATGCCCTTCATGTTATAAGAATAGTGCTGCCCAGTATACAGAAATGCCATCTTATAATTGTCATCAAATGATTTTACTAGTTCAGATAATTTGATAACCTCTGGCCTGTTTCCTCCAATTACTACGAAGTCAGAGTTTTGCTTCAACTTATATTTTGTTGTAATTCTGCACTACATCAATATTGATGGAGTTTTTTCGGATTTTTATCCCCTTTTGAGATAAGAAGTTGAGATAAGGAGACAATTATGTTAATCTGAACTTTTTTTTTTACATTTCTGATATCTTGCCGAGATGCAAATAGTGTCAGGCTTGTCTTCAACAGGGAAAAAATGGTACGAATTTTTATTTTCGCTAATAATTTTCAGATATCTACCATATCAGATAGATTATATGGATTTTTTCTAGAATGTTTTAACATCCCCTAACAACAAGAAAAATAGACAAAACAAAAAGTGAATAGGAATGGGAATCTCTGGTAAAATAACATTATCTTTAGTTATCGTTTTGATATCTTTCTGGGTTCTTGTGGTATCGTATACTATAGGGCCCCTTTTAATAAGCGGATCCCCGATTATGAATAAAAATTTGAATATTTCATTTGTAACTTTAGCCTTAGTTGGAATTTCAACAATTTTAAGCGTGGAGTGGATAGGCATATACATAACTCATCATTTCGTAACCAATAACGTCATAAACCATCAACATACATGTATAATGAACAGTAAAAACAATAATGACAAATATAATCAACACTTGCCGTTAGTGAGCATAATTATCCCTGCAAGGAATGAAGAGAATGTCATAAGAAAAACCTTGTTGAATTGTTTACAGCAGACCTATAAGAATATCGAAGTTATCATTATTTGCCATAACTCTTATGATAGAACTTATCAAGAGTCACAAATAGTCCATGATACCAGAATAAGAATTTTTGATTTTAAAACATCTGAATCAGGAAAGGGAGTTGCACTTAACTATGCAATGGATTACGCAAAAGGAGAGTACATTTGTTTACTTGATGCAGATGGAAAACTGGAAGCAAACTTTATTCACAATACATTGCCTTTGTTTGATAGAGGGTACGCAGCAGTCCAGGGCAAAATATCGCCTAGTAACAGACATTATAACCACTTGACAGAATTACTTGCGTTAGAAGGTGATTTGTTTTCAATTCCCTTTATGACTGTCAGAAGTTTCTTTCACAAGAAAACACCACTCGGTGGAACCGGTTTTATAATAAAGAAAGACGTATTGATACATGTAGGTAAATTCAGTAATGCTCTCATAGATGATTTTGAGTTATCTTTCAGACTATATAGAAAGGGATATAGAATAGCATTTGCGCCACTATCAATAGTTTACGATGAAAAGCCTCCATTCTTTGATGTTATGATTAGACAACGAACAAGATGGGTTAAAGGACATATTGATCTACTCAAACACAAAACAACAGAGTCAACGGATGTACTTGGAATCATTTATTGGTTGTACCCTGTATTTACTCTATGTGGACTATTATCAACCTGCATCTCATCGATTGCAATAGTATTCTATATATTTTTTGGCTATTATCCTTATTCATATGCGTACATGCCGGTTATGATATGGTTAGGTTCGAATATCAGTATCTTTGTGCTACAGGTACTATTGCTAAAACGCGAACCAGAAATTAAAAGATTTAAAAATGTATTCTATGCAGCATTTTTAATTCTGTTTTCAAATTACTGGTATGTTGTGTTTATCAAAGCTTTTTTTGTCAAGAGTTGGGCTAATACAAAAACTATTCATGGTTTTGATATGCCTGCATCAAGCCAGCGTTCACAAACAGTACATTATAATCCTGAAGACATACCCGTAGATATAAACAATGAAACTACAGTATATGGTACTAGAAGAGGGGCCATATATGTACCGGTCAGTGTACCACGGTCAAATAAAGTGCTACAAAGAAATGAAGATTTTAATACATCTTCTAATTGAAGTTGATGAAAATGAAGGATGTTAATAAAATTATTTCAACTTTGATGGTAATAGCTATCATTTTACTATCAACCAGCGGAATAAGTACGGAAGTCTCATTTGTAAGAGGTATAAAAAATGTGAATCAAAATAATAGCACTAGTACTTCTGTTTCAACCACACAAGTATTCCACATAAAACATTCGACGCTTCCCCCTTCTGTTGATATCACATATCCATCGTATCCTCCCACAGGAACTACTGGTAAAATAATAATACAGGGTACGGCAAATGACTCTGAAAGCGGAATTGAGAATGTCACAGCAGCAGCTCATGTATTTCCCTTTAATGGTGGCTTCCCAGTCAAACTAGCATCATCACCTTCTCCAATAAGACCTAACAATTGGTCTCATTGGTCAGTTCCGTTAATGATTAATACGACAGGTACCTACAGAGTAGTAATCGCAGCAGTTAACAG
>WJXE01000197.1 GCA_009665115.1 Nitrosopumilales archaeon | reverse complement strand
GTTTTGATCCGATTATCGACTTTATCCTTTATCGAGTAATAATGTCGGCATAGATTTTACCGGATTAGGACCGCCCATGGAGGCAAACCAACCCAACTCGCCCCAAAAGCCCAGGGTGTCGTAAATGAAAGACAAGATGATCTGATAATAGGATTTCGGGTCAAGCCTAAGGAAAAGGCGATCATTCAGGACTATGTTAATAGGATGTCCAACCAATTCGTAGTAGATCCCTATACAAAAGAACAGAAGAATGTTGGATTATCCCTCTAGCAAACTTGTGACCAAACTTGTAACTTATTCATATGGTTCCTGCTTCCAGTTATCGGCACATTTACCCCGTTTGTAATCATGTTTTTTTGTGCCGTTTTTTCCGCCAAATTAGTAACCCCCACTCTGCTGGCACCCGCATCTGTAAATGAAACAATGACCTAGAATATCCTCGCGATATGATCCAAGACAAGATTCACAGTCTGCAGTAAGGCCCTGTGTGACGATATCGGTAGCGATATCTTGACTTGAATGATTGGCCGTAGCGAAATCAATATCTATAATTCTCCTACAGTTGTCCACAAAACAACCATCATGCAGGACACTTTTCCTAACTGCGACTGTCGCCCCTGTCAGTCTTCGGTCTGCTAGCATTTCGACATTCTACGGCGATAGACGAAAAAAAGAGAAAATTACTGGACATGATAGAATTTCAGTCAAAAGCCATTTACCTCTATATAGGACCAAATTGTAAAGTTTTGTGATCATAAAACTCGGGTGTTTCATGCTTCATGATATCTATTGCAAAACCTATCCGGTAGCTCATGTTAAACCCTTTCCCCTTGAGCGAGCTCGTAAGAATCTAATGGTTAAACACGAGCATGACAGTATAGTTTTATATGCGAAAAAGAAAAATTAACTAGGAAGAGCCATCGTGATTTTGACTTGTTAGCTCGTAGGTTTGTATATGCCCATTTGAAGCATCATTTTCCGTAATCACTAATGTACAAACAATTTGAATCTTCTTAGATATAAACACGTATTCTACGCAATATTACATTTCGTTAGTTGCCTATTCGTCTATTTGTGGAAAGCGATGTCGAGATTATGACTGTGCAATTACATTTTTTATCTGAATTGTCCAGTATCCTTCGCATGGGTGTAAAGATAAAAGTCACACACTTCACAGAAATAGTAGAGACTGTCGAAGCTAGAATATAACGTCATGGTATCGGAGCAACGGGGACATTCAATTTCAAATTGTAGTTCTATCTTTGTACTGCTGTCCTGTTTCTCATTCTTCTCATCTTGTTGATGATACTGTAAACTATTTGAAGCAGTGATCCGCGTTAATAGCCTTTTGCTTACCAGATTATTATTTGACCTCTTAGTCAGGTATCCTTCACCGTAAGTTACCACTTGTAGAAACAAAAGTGTATTGCCAATGAACACATTACCTCAATATAGTATAAGGTGATCTATGTACCATTTATACGAAAATGGTATGCTGAATCAATGCAAGTGCAACTTAATGGCCTAAAAAGTGGTGTTGAGATTTAAACCATTCAAGATTGAAAGCCAGAATGTCGAAACTCATAAATCATAAAAATGCATTCTTGAATTCAGATGTCCAACTATGTTGCTGTCTGGGCTGGTCGAGAAATTCTATCTCCTCATGTTAGAGGCCTTTCAAATCATATTGCATGTATAAGATTTAGAACAACAGTTGAGAAAGGAGAATCCTAATTGAGTCACAAGATCAAAGCTATCAATGGAGTCAATATTAATGTTGAAGAAATTGGGACTGGAAAGCCAATTGTTTTCATCCATGGTTGGCCGGTCAATCATAACATGTTCGAGTACCAATTTACAGAGTTACCTAAGCATGGCTATCGGTGCATTGGTATAGATTTACGAGGTTTTGGGGACTCGGATAAACCCTGGGAGGGTTATAATTATGATACTATGGCCGATGATGTCAAGGCCGTGCTTGATACTCTCAACCTTCAGAATGTGACTCTGGTAGGCTTCTCGATGGGTGGGCCAATCTCTATTCGCTATATGTCTCGTCATCATGGGGCACATGTCGAAAAGCTCGCTCTTCTAGCAGCAGCCGCACCATGCTTTACTAAGCGAGAAGATTTTCCCTATGGTATTGATAAGGCCGCAGTAGATGATCTTATCCGTCAAACCTATGAAGACCGGCCTTCTATGCTCAGAAACTTCAGCCAGATCTTCTTTGCTGCTCCTGATAAGCTTAGCCCAGAATTCAAGATCTGGAACCTAAGCCTGGGATTGGCAGCATCCGCGTATGCGACAATCCAATGTGCAATTGAACTCCGAGATGCAGATCTGCGTAAAGATTTGTCTAACATTCAAGTGCCTACACTGATTCTTCATGGAGTTAATGATCGTGTATGTTTATTCGATTTGGCCAAGGTTATGCATGAGGGTATCAAAGGCTCACAGCTTATACAAGTTGAGAAAGCTGGTCATGGCTTTTACTACGAAGAGCGTGAAAGAGTCAACTCGGAGCTTGTTAGATTTATTGGCTAGTCCTTTTTTTCTGTGATTGAAAGACTTGTGTATCCGTTCTTATTATGAAGTAGCTAGCTAGATGATATTTTGGCAGTAGGTTCTGGAATTGTTTTGGTGGTTGATAGTACAGTGTCTATTTCAACACTCGAAAGGTTCCGCCTCTGAGAAAAGGTTTCTGACATCGCTGGAAATATGCGTCTTTTGTAGAAGGAGAAAAGCATATGAAATTAAAAAAACATGACGTAACAGTAGTAGGAGATTTTTAAATCACCTATGATGCTAGAAGAAAAGCAGCTTAAGCAAGCAGTGATGTCTTTCCTAGAACAAGCCTTTAACGAAGATAGTGCGTATTTAAAGACAATGACGTAGAACTATCTCAATTTTTCATTTATGGTTACTTATTGCCGTCAATCGTCAAACACCCGTTGGTATTTACTAGTGTATCACATTTTGGAATTAAAACATTCGAACCACATTTTTCGTGATACATCCTTATACAACACATTAACCGCCTAGAACTACTCCAAACAGTCATAATGCGTGAGCGCTTACACCGAGGGTTATTAGGCTTCATAGAATGAAAAATGACCACGCCCCAAAATATGATTCCTCGAACATATGTGTTACATGGCTGATTAAATCCCAGTAGATCATGGTATTGGTTACAGTAGTCCTCTATTGTCTCGCATTGTTGCTGTGAATGCTGTTGGGTATTCTACTGAATCAAATAAAAAATTCTGTTCCGTTAAGAGTTCTAGTCACTGTATTTGTAAGAGAAATGAGAGAAGATTAGCAGAATCTGCATAACTTTTTTAATTAGTTTGTGCCTTCACGCACATGTTAGAACCAAAAACTGTTGCGAATACCACGGCTAATGTCACAAGTAAACCATTTGCATCGTATACATCCGAAAAGATGAGACTTGGTATTGTAGGATTGGGTAAGATGGGTGGTAATCTAGCCCTTCAAGCTGTGGAGAAAAATATTGCAGTCATAGGAAAGGCCAGGAGCACAAAGCCGGATCTAGAAAGAAATGGTGTAAAAGTAGTTCGTGATTATGAATCTTTTGTCTCCTATTTGGACATTCCTAGAGTTATTTATCTGTCTTTACCAGCTGGACCAACTATTGATACCGTGCTAAAAGAAATGCTGCCATATCTTGAGAGAGGAGATGTAGTGATGGATGGGGGCAACTCTTTCTATATGGATTCTATTAAACGGGAAAAAGAACTCTTTGACAAGGGAATATATTTTCTTGATTGCGGAACAAGCGGTGGACTAGAAGGTGCTAGATATGGTGCTTGCTTTATGGTTGGTGGAAGAGCTGAAGGTATCAAGATCGCAGAGCATATCTTAAAAACCTTGGCGGTCAATGAAGATGGGTATGTTTGCACTGGGCAACCTGGTAGTGGACATTTTGTAAAGCTTGTACATAACGGGATAGAATTTGGAATGTTGCAGTCTATAGGCGAAGGTGTATCCCTACTACTCCAAGGAAATGGATTTAATTTAGACCTTGTCCAAATTTTCAAAAACTGGTCAAATGGATCTGTCATTAGGGGATGGCTTGTTGAGCTAATGGAGAAGGGATTAAGAGAACAAGATTACGGCAAAATACCAAGCTATATTGAAGA
>WJXE01000196.1 GCA_009665115.1 Nitrosopumilales archaeon | reverse complement strand
GCATATATCCTATCTGCATAGGCATCCATTTTGAAACCAGAACTTTTTAAATCATTGCTAATACTGGAAATATCGGACCAGTCTGTAAGGTCGACCGGCATCCTAAAGATACCCAATCTGGAAGCGTGTAAAGGATAAACACCTCTTTTTGCAATTTCGGATAACATTATCCACACTCGATCCTTTAGCAGAGCAGACATCAAAATAACTCAAGTTAAAAGGGCTAAAAGGCTTTCTATGAATTATCGTCGTCAGGGCAAGTCATTTCTTGTATCGCTTTATACCTAGCGTCCATCTCCTCTGCTTTTTTTATGACGTCTTCTACTTGATATTTTGACTTTGGAAAATACCATCTAATTCCGACCTTATGGCCAATACCATCCATATCGTGAATCATTCCTTTGTCCGCATCTACATTGTACTTGTCATCATTATTTCGTTCCCGTACTTCCAGACCTCTTTTCGTTTTATCTTCTAATACGAGATTCAGGTTATCATCGTAGATAAAATAAAATTTGCCCTTTATTGGAGGCGATCTATCCGCTTGCATAGATTTGTCTTCGTCTATCTGACTTATTTTTCTATTGGGTTGCCTATCATATTTCCCCATTCAGTCCATGATCCATCATAGTTTCGTACGGAAGGATATCCAAGAAGGTATTTTAGGACGAACCAAGTATGTGAAGACCTTTCGCCTATCCTACAATATGCAATGACCTCCTTGTCTGGAGTTACTCCTTTTCCATCATAAAGTGATCTGAGCTCTTGAACGCTTTTGAAAGTTCCATCTACCTCTTTAATTGCTTGAGCCCATGGAACATTTGCTGCTCCCGGAATATGGCCGCCTCTTTGTGCATGTTCCATAGGATATTCTGGAGGAGCTGTAATTTCCCCTGTAAACTCTTTTGGTGAGCGAACATCTACCAAGACAGTTTCAGCCTTTTCCATTGCTCGCTTCACATCCGGCAGATATGCGCGGACCCCTTCATCAGGCGGTTGGGCAATATACTTTGAGGAGAAGCGTCCTTCAGCCGGCGTGGGATCTTGTTTTGTATATTCTCTTTTCTCCAATTCCCACTTCTTCCTGCCTCCATTCATTATTTTGATTTTTTTGTGCCCGTAATACCGAAAAACCCAGAATGCAAACGCTGCAAACCAATTATTGAAATCTCCGTATAATATAAGCTCGGTATCAGGAGTAGCTCCCACTTTTGACATAAGAGACTCAAACTGCTGCTTATTGATTATATCCCGGCGATCTGCATCGTTGATATCTTTTTTCCACCAAACCAAATATGCGTTGGCTAGATGACCCTGCCGATATGCATTTTCAGGATCGTAATCAACTTCAAGGATTCGAATATTTGCACTTTTTCCATGGATATTGTCTGCAACCCAGTCAGTTTCACATAAAACTTCTGGATGAGAGTAAGAGGTAATATTTGACATAACAATACTATCTTTCTCTAGTACTTAATATTTTGTTGACGCGATGGTCGGCTGATTTACTCTTCATTTTCCAAACGATCTGGCTGACTATTTCAGTTCGGTCTTATTAAAGAATCAAATAGGGAGGTAAGCAACAATGTTTAGGCGAATTTGTTTCACGATTGAAGCTTTGGTTGTAATAAGAAAGGTTGTAATAATAAATTATCCAAAAGTGTTTACCTAAACCGGTCAATCCGCAATTACCGTTAATGATTGTCGCGGGCATTTTTAGTAGTGAATACGTCAGAGTTAAATCATAGCGATAATTTCCTCAATTTTTTTTAGCACTCACTGTAAAGCATTTCAAATATATCATAAGTTATCAAAGTGAAATGTGAACCACACGACTTTAGCAATAGTTATTGTCTTAACGGCTGCACTAGTTACAGGAGCGTCGTTAGCGATACCTTTACAAGATGCAAAAGCAAGCAGCAACCATCATAAAAAACAAGGCAACAGCGTAAATATCAAAAACAACGAGAACCAAGCCAATGCATGTACCGGCGACCTGGCATACTGCGTGAACCTCCTTAGAAACGTAGACTGCGTACACTCGATCTGCATCATTGGCGACATAAGCCCCTGGATAATGGCTACGCCGCACTAGAGTGATCTAGCCCTTCCAAACCTTCTGTTCTCGAGGAAGAATCAAGGTCATTATCTCCACTTTTTTTATTGCATCTACTCTAATCCAACGAACCTGAGATCACTTTATTTTGTGGTTAACATTTTCAGGACATATTTTTGTGCTTCTCGGTCTTAATAACCTAATAACCTGAAAGATAACTTAGTAAAAGGTGGTTCTTCCTCTACTCTAGTCTATTAAATCGAAGACCAGTTTTTTTATTACATCTACTTAAATCCGACGTACATGAAACCAGTTTAATTGAGTAAATTATAATATTCCTACCAAACCACAAATTATGTGGCAAATTGAGTTCTCTTACATTATAATGATAATGCTCAGTAAGATTTTTATAGTATTAGGTTATATATTATTGTAGTATGACATTAAGATCCTTGAGTTACTCAAAGTGCCTTAGAGCGCTCTCCATAGAAGCAGGAGGTAGAATTTGAGACTTCCTGGTTGGATATGCGTCACGTGTGAAAAGCCATTTGCAAGAAAATGGAATGCTGAACGCCATGTTTATACGCAACATCCAGACGAATCGGCCCAAATTGCTAGCTGGGTTGATTATCTGGTAGGGAGGCTCTCAGGGGTTTATATAGCGAGCTCCCGAAAGCGGGCACCACCGCCTAACCTAGGCCAGGTTAAAACAAGCACCAACGTCTTCGATTTTCTGCAGCATGTACGTCCTTCACATGCGGCCGAGTATACAAAACGACAAGTAGCAGCAGTTCAAACGAGGAAAAGTGCGACACATTTACAGGACATTCTTCATATTTTTGAACCCCATGAAGGATACAAACAAAGTGAAAGCTTGACACAGAGCATGACAAGGGAATTTGGTTTAGAACTCGCTCGACAGTCAGCACGAAATGTTATAAACCAACAGATACAACGACCAGTATCTGCGACGCCTGAGCAGCTAAGGCTAACTCCCTTTTCTTCCAATTTTTTAATTCCAGCCGGAAATGAAAACGAAATCTTTGGTTTTAGAAGTCATATGTGTTCAAAGTGTCTAATGAAGGAACACCTTGCTGTATCTTATTCTATTGATAACCACACCGACGCAAGAGTCGAAGTGAAACACTACTGTAGGCCAGATTTATTAGCATATAATCAGAATCTGGACGATAAGGTTCGAGCTTCAAGTGTTGAGCTTATGCGTAACACACTCCCAAGCTATCTCAAGAAAGTAGTTAACTTATGGACTGGAGAAAAAGTAGTACTTCTAGCTATCGAACTACCTGGCGAGAGTCCACCAACATCAGAGCCAACGGCAAACGACCGAATTAAAATTCCCTATCCAAGAAACCCGAAGACATCAATAACGTTTCACAGGTCGATGGAAAAGCAAGTCGAATTAAATCCTGGTCATGGTGGGACCGCGAATCCAAATCATTGGTCGTCTCGGGTAATACGGCAGGGACGTACGGGCTTAACCCAGGATGAATTAGAAGAGTTCTTGAAGATGCAAAACGCAACATTTGGAATATACAAGATATATGTCGGCAACAAGGATAATTGCAACGATATCCACGACAAATCTCCACCCCAACAACAACAAAAACAGGATTGGACGCAACAACGTCCTACTAGTTGCTATTTCATGTATCTTAGCAAGTTACATGAGACCTCGAAATAACCCATCGTTATTGATAACCAAAACGTTGTAATTTCAATGATAACCTGCACTCCGTCACCGAAAGGGTGACCACATGCTCATAGTCTGGCAGCAAGAATGGTATTACTGGTGATTTCAGTACGAAGAATTTATTACAAGTGATTGTGAAGGGTAGGCTGTATCGCAACAATGCCTCAAGGTGATAATCTAAAGATACTGGAATCCTATACTCGGGATGTGGGTCGTGGAGTAGCTCGTATTGACTATGAATCTATGGATTCTTTAAGCGCATCTACCGGTGATGTTATTGAAATTAGAGGCAAACGTAGAACGGTTGCCAAATGTTTACCACTTTACCCTTCAGATGAAGGAAAGGGAATAGTTCGAGTTGATGGTTTAGTAAGGAATAATGCTGGTGTAGCTATCGGAGATACTGTAGTAGTA
>WJXE01000195.1 GCA_009665115.1 Nitrosopumilales archaeon | reverse complement strand
CTACATAGGAGTATAAAGAATGTTTATTAGGCTCCTCATTGTATAGATAGACGATAAGAAATTGTCAACAAACCAAAAATCAGGCGTACAACGCCAACCACTCGACAGAGAAGAAATAGCCAAACTAGAGGAGTACAGGAAGTTATGTCAGCCAGCAGAGTCCAGGTTTATCAAATTGATAGACAAACAGAGTATCAATGCTGTCTTCATGTTGAAGCATAAAGATACAGGACACAGAGTGTTAGAAGGTATCGACAAGATAACTGGACAACCGTACAAAAAGTGAAAGAATGAACTTTGCCATATTACTTAATGGTAAAGAAGAGAAGATCTTTGCTGTAAGTAAGACAGATGGCAGACTGATATTCGACGCAATCGAGGAGCATGGTACTGCATTGACTGTAACAAGATATGGTACTGGAACAGCAACGAGACATATTCCTACGCCCTGGATACAGGAAGAGCCACAGGGCGACGACGGTGAGGAAGATATGCGACAATACTAAGCGCAACGCAATAATTAGTGATTGATATGACATATACACAAGACCAGGCTAGAGCTAGAAATAGCGGCCAATTGGAAAATAAGCTTTTACTTCCGTCTCAGTCGGTCCAACTAGGAAGTACTATTTTTTTGTTAGGTGAATAATAGAAATGAGTACACCAATAGAATCGAAAGAAGGGCGGGCGGTTTGGTCAAGTGATGAGGAAGGACATAAACGTATGATATATCCAGAAGAGAAACAGCAAGGACATAAGATCACTGTATCAGAACATGCTTATGTTATTCTTTTGAATATGGCAGAGGATTCGCATGATAAACAGGTTACTGAAGAGGCTAAAAATGATGATTTTAGCACTTTGTTAACTGCGATGCTAGTGTCCACTAGAAACGATAATGTAAGTGAATTGTTAAAATGACTCTTAATAGCTGTCAAAAGGAAGAGGAATATGCAATGAATGTGATTGGTAAAGTCGTTTATGATAACTTAATCGACTTGGAGCACCTCCACTATGAACATATAGTTTTTGCTCTTGAAGCGCACTCGGAACTAATCAAACAAAGGATGATGGCTGCACATGCCGTTGATGGTGGCAGTAAAAAGAGGAAACAGGTCGAACAAATATTAGGTCGTATATCTCAGGCAGCTATAGAGACAGTCAAACAAGAACTTAAGGCAAACCCAATTGAGTTTGCTGAGAAATGACTAGTTTTTGTTCAAAGTGCTTGAGTCAAAATAATGATCGTTACTTTGACAAAGGAATAGTAAAACGACATTGTCATAATTGTGGGTTTGAGTGGGATGACATTGACCTGTGAAATTAAACGAAGAAAGGGATATTGCGATCAAGAAGGATTCAACGAAATAGCGCAAGCTTATTACTTTAAGGATAAAGAAATAGAATGAAGGTTAAGAGTTTACCATATCATCTATGTAACACTTCTGTAGCTTGGCATGACGTTAATGATGTAGGCGTAGCTGAAGTATTTTGTCTTAATTGTGTTGAGCGTGAAAAGATGGAGCTAGAAGAATTAGAAATATGGGATATACTGCCGAGAGAAGAACTGGTTTTTACTTATGCAGACGTGCTGCTATTCCAGCGACAAGCCGACAAAAAGCACCGAGAGATGGACAACGACGGTTCGAGCGTATCGCCAGGAAGTATGGTTACAAATGTATTCAATGTCATATCGTCTGTCCGTTTTTGACTATAGATCACATTATTCCTAAAGTTCATGGTGGTACACATGACGATAGTAATTTACAATTGCTTTGCTTAAGTTGTCACAGAATAAAGAATTTTCGAAACATGAATAAACGCATAAATTCTGTTAGCTCCATTCATTCAATCATAAGTTGAGTATTACAACAGACACTAAAAAACATGTGAAGAATAAAACTAAGATCACTTTTAACAACAGAGAAGTTGGTTACGTTATGGTTGAGTTTATAGAATGGCATGTCGACGATATATGTGACGACTGTCTTGAAGAAGACGAATGCACTCAATGCCATAGAGATTTGGTTGACATTAACACTTATGATTTTATACATAGACTGATTGCAAATACAAAAGAATTCCCAGACTGGAAGGGCGTTGCAGAAATATATTTTACGACTGATTCGACTTGGTTGTGTTACGGTGGAAAAGATGCTGATGGCAACATACTAATTACAAGAATGATCCCGATTCATAGCATAGACAATATCCATATAGATTCAACTGAGCCAAAGTTTAGCGAAAGCAAAATCAATCACTTAGATACCTCGGAAAAAAAGAGTTTGAAATGACATATATGTCAACAAGACAATTACAGCAAAAAGAACATATGGAGAAGCTACTGTTAGAGTTTGCAACAAAACTCGACATTCACGATAATCATGTAATTGAAAAGGCTGACAATATTTTCAAACAAGCATTTACAAATGGACTTGTAAAAGGGCGATCTGTTTCAACAATGATATGCGCTGCGATATACGCTGCATGCCACTTGTCTAATATACCAATTTCTTTAGGCGACGTTTGTAGCGCATGTAATACTAAACGAAATGATTTAGGTAGGTGTTACCGAGAGCTTGTTGTAGAGCTTGACTTAAAAATAACTCAAAGTGATTCAGGAGAGTATATAGATAAAGTCATAAATTCATTACGCTCAAACATGACAAATACAAAATTCAACCTAATTCAACAAACTAAAACATCAGCCTTAGTACTTGTAAATAAAGCCAAACATAATAATCTTCTTGATGGTAGAGATCCTATCAGTTCAGCTGCAACCGCTTTATACATAGCATGTATGATGAGTAGCATAGATATTTCACAAGCTGAAATTGCTAGGGCTGTAGGAATAGCCCCCGTTACTATTCGTAATCATTATAAGGTTTTCAAGCAGCTTCTTAAGAAATGAGCGGGCGACGCTTGTATGCGCTGGTCATATTATTTGTCATCCAGCAAAGAATTCATTAGCTGCGTCTTCTATTTCATCAAGACTTCTGTCGGGCTCTGAGCTTGAATTATTCTCAAGATATATAGAGAATCGTCTAATTATAACAAGCCTCGCTATTGCTTCTTCATCGCTACTGAACAAGAAATGCTTCTTAATTTCATATCCCATATTTCTCAACTTACCTAGAAAATAATTTGTTTTACTGTTTGGATCGTTCAAAGCAGCAATTGTAGCTTCTGAACAAGTAATTAGATCGGGCTTAGTTGCTCGTATTAGTCGCAGCAGTCTTTCTAAACTTCCAAACTCATACGGCTTATAGTCTGGTCCCATTCTAGGAATATAGATTTCATTCTGTAAATCTCCCAGGTAATCAAAATCTACATCAATAACTGTGTCGTTATTTACTAAAGTTGCAAATGAAACAATATCTTTTGGTGGGCTTAAGGCAAGACTGATATCTAGTTGCTTTAGCCAATATGATTCCGCTTTAACTTCTCCTTCCATACAAACTCTTGGTGTCACAATCTTTATCTCTGTATTAGGAAACCACTTTCTAGCCAACATATGTATCGCTGAATCGGTTAACGCAAAGTGCAAACCTTTATCGTATCCGTTATAACCACGAACAGCATTCCAAACTGTTTCCAGTGCTCCAACAATATCTACGTCTAAATGCGAATCAAACGACAGAATATTCTCAGGTTCATAATCTTCTTTCATAAGGGCGTCTATAACGCTGGAATGGAACGAGCTTAACAACACCCTTTTCAAATCAGATATCCCCATCCTCATACGTAATATTTAATGCCTTTTCTATTGTCATAATACATGAATCACTTTACGCACTCTCGACTTTGGACGTACAGATATGGTTATCATTTCGACTTCGATTTAAGTTTCTTTCTTTTAGTAGCATGTCGTTTTCTATCCCGTTCTAATATACAATCCTTATTCTTAGCATAATATCGTTGATGATATTGTTGTATCTCTTTTTTATGAGCCTGTTAAGAAAAGATTACTTTCTAAGAAGCAATTAGAGACAATTGGGACGATTAAGGGCTTGGATCGACTCACTTAGGGGTTTGTAATATATTTTGACTATACATTTTTGTCATAAAAAGTTAAATTAAGTTAATCGTATATCTACCATGTTGACTACTACAGCAGATCACGTTAAGGATCAAGATAAAAATAAAAATATTAAGATTTACTTCGACGGATCAGAAGTTGGTTTTATGAC
>WJXE01000194.1 GCA_009665115.1 Nitrosopumilales archaeon | reverse complement strand
GATTTATCCTTCTGGAAAAACGCACGAGCGAGTGAAGGATCCTGGTATTTTGAACTCTGATAGTAAAGGTAGAAAGAGTCATGATGTCATCACAGTTGGTTGGTTGCATAATGATAATAATAATAATGTTGTAAAACCCGGGTAACAATATGGCGATAGAACAATCTGTCGATAACGTCCTTGAAATGCCACAGCGAAAACTGGTTGTGGCAAAAAATGACATCGACTTGAGCAACAATAATCAAAACGACATTTTCATTTTAATGGTTCAGGAATCAGCTGGTTCTGCTGGTGGAAGGGGAGGAGGATCTGGGAATCGCAAGATCGACAAGGTTATGGCTTTCTCATGTTCCGAAGGAATTTGCGACAAATATTTTGAGAGTTTTGATCCCGAAAAAATAGAACAGTTTGAAATCCCCTATAGCGCGGTAGCAATGGATATTAAGTTGTCATCGGGGAGACAACTGGTAGTACAGGGGCTGGTAGATCCCGATTTTATCAAGGGCTATCGAGAATTGATAAATAACATGAAAAATCAATAATCATATTAACATATAGTATGTCAGGCGGCGAGGGAAGCATCAGCAGCGACAAGAGCAATAGTGAAGGCGATAAAGATACCAATACTCAAAAGATGGCATCTGCAATCGAAGATTTGCTGTATATGGAAGCAATTAAGTTCACTGATGTTCATGATCGAGAAAGCAATAAGGCAGTTTTATCTTCTTCATTTGCAATAATAGTCTCCAATGTCATTACTAGCATGAATTTGAAAGAGGATAATAACGACGACATGATGAAATTGATGTATTTGTCACTTTTAATCTACATGAATGAACATCTCAAACTCCCCAAATCCTTGACAATGGCATTTGGAAATGATCTTGAAAAGCATCGGGATGAGATGGAATGTGGTGAGTTGATCTCAAACTACGTAACAGTGCTGCATAATATATTCTCGAGTGTAAAAAAAGAAATGAAAGGCTAAATTGGCGATTTCAAGAAAGGAATATTAGCAATAGCTAGCGTTCCCTACTACCCCCCGAGTTATCCACATATGTAAAATATATCTAAAGTTGCTTCTTACAAGATTTTGAACATTGGCAGCATTTAACTTACTTATTAAACTGTTGCTCGAGTTAGCTAGTTAGTTTGTCTATATTACCTTTAGATCAAGTAATAATTCTATAGATATTATTGAGACGACATGTTTCTTTTCCTCATTATATCCATGACCTCGTCATCAGTCACCGGATTGAAATCCTCATAGTATTGCCCAACAGAGTGAAAATTGCCTGGGGCTATAACCGCTTCAACTGAGTCACATTCCTGTCCTAACAACTTTAGAGTCGGTTTCGGGGCGACGGGTAGAGCAATGATGAAATGCCTGGGTTTGTACTGCTTTCTTATCCATCGAGCGGCAGCAATAACGGTAGCACCAGTCGCGGCGCCATCGTCGAGCAAAATTGTAGTCGCTCCAGGTACTGTATGAGGATGTGTTACGTTACCCCGGTAAAGTGATGCTCTTCTTTTTATTTCTGCAATTTGTTCTAGTTTTTCTTTTTCGATATAGTCAAACGAGATCAATGGATTGTTTATCCGCTCCTGATCAAGGTAGGTAGTACCATCTTCCATGATTGCACCTATGGCTAATTCTTTGTTGAACGGGTCAGTAAGTTTTCTTGGTATAACTATATCAAAATTGGGAATAGATAATTTACTTGCAAAAATATCTGCAGTAACTACACCGCCACGTGGTATTCCTAAAACGAGAATCTGCTCTTTTGGCTCTTTCCTTAATGAAGACATTATAACGTCTGCGAGTATATTAGCGGCACTTGACCGGTCTTTAAACCTTAATTGAAAATTACGCCTAATTCGTTCAAATAGCATTTACCCTGCAAATCTGAAATTAACACAGGTAAATCGCTTGAGGTGCATGCCGATCTCGTCCCCTAAACCGCTTCAACTGCCTGAATTAATCGCTCAAATTGTTTTGTAAAAGGATGCTCTGGGTGTTCTAGGACGGTTAGGAATTCTTTTCTGCTGAACTGGATATCACAATAGCACGGGATAGCTGAGATTACTTCCATACCAGTTTCATTCGTTAGAAAATTCTTCATATCTGTTTCAGTCGCTTGCTGCTTCTCCATCAGAAGCGACGATTTAGATTTTGAAGCAGGATGATCGAGATTCGTGGGTGTTCCTGATCCTGTTGGCAAAGTAGCTGTCGCGGTGCTTGGGCTTGCCGTCGAGTACAACACCCTATCATCTTGAACATTATGTGGGATACAGTACCCAGCTACTCTATTCCACAGAAGGAATGACTTGGTTCCGAATTTTGTAAAAGAACCATAAATTTCTTCAGCGAGTTTTCTGGTCCCTGCAATGTCGAGATCACCCATTTTAAGTGTCAAGAGAAGTGTGTCCGCAACGGCAAGAGCATTTATAGACCAATACCTTATACCCGGACTAGTATCGATTATAACATAGTCTGCGTGATACTCAGATATGAGCAGTTCCCTTAACAGTATAAATCTCCGAAGCAGATGTATTTTCGAGGTATCTTGTTTACCCGTTGCTGGCGACCCTCCTTCCAATTTGTAAATTTCTTCTTTCTTTGCATTGCAAAAGCCAACCCAGAGTTGACCACGCTTCGCCTTGGCTTTAGTCTCCACGCTATTACTTGTACTACTCCCTCCAATCCTGTCTATTACCGGAGTGAAATCCAGTACTACTTCTTTAAGTTCAGCGTTATCGTATAGAAAGTCGTTAATCCATTTCTTAGGATCTGTATTAAAATATGACTGAAGACTCGGTGCATAAACATCAAGGTCTAACAGAAAGGCACGGTATCCCTTCTTCGCCAGTAAAGCAGCAAAATTAGCGGCAAGAGTTGTTTTGCCTGTCCCACCTTTGTAAGAATGAAAAGCGATGCACTTCGTCAATGTTCGAAAGTCTAACGATAAGTCCCTTCCCTATTATATAGGGGTTACTTCATGCGTACTAAAATCGCCATGAAATATCTGAACAAAATATGGAGGCAAGCTAGTAACAGAACATACAATAATATGTTAATCGAAACAAAGTGTCGCCATGGTTAGCGCAGATAAGAAGCATATGGCACGAGAAAAGTCACCACATTTCACTTATCCTGCTCGACCATCTTCTGTCATTGATTTTTCGGGATCCGAAATTGCTAAAAAAATAAAGTCTGGCGAGTTTAAAATTGCAATTTATGGTTTGGGACACGTTGGCTCGCCTATGGCATCGGTGTGGCTTCGAGCCGGAGCCCACGTGATAGGTGTGGACAAATCCCACACCGTATTGGACAGAGCAAGCAAGGGTGAATCGCATGTTCCAGAGCCGGGCGTCAACGATGCTTTCGCAGGCGGACTAGCGACGAAACGCTTCGAAATATACAAAGATCCTGCAAAAGCTTCGCATGACTCATATTTTAAAATGATTTGTGTTCCGGTTCTGCTTTCAAATAATAGGTCTCCCGACCTTACAGCTGTCAAGGAGGTATCATTAGTAATAGGAAGGGGTCTAAAAAAAGGCGATGTAGTCGCTCTTAATCCCAGCGTGCCACCTGGGACTACCGAAGATTTTGTGTTACCAATACTTGAGAAAGAAAGTGGTCTAGTAGTTGAAAACGATTTTTATATGATATATAATCCTGAAAGAATTTACGAAGGTCGTGCAATACAAGACATCGAGGAACGATACCCGGCCGTGATATCGGGGGCAGGTTCAAAAAGCCTAGAAATAGGCAAAATAATTTATTCTCTTATTTTCAAAAAGGGCGTTCTTCCCGTTAGTAACATCAAGACTGCTGAGACTGAAAAGCTGTTGGAAGGTGTGTATCGTGACGTTAACATCGCGCTTGCAAATGAACTTGCAAAGTTTTGCGAAAAGATCGGTGTTAATTTTTGGGAATCCAGAGATGCTGCGAATTCACAACCGTTCTGTCATCTCCATAGTCCGGGCGTGGGTGTAGGAGGTGCTTGTATACCAGTTTATCCGCAGTTCATAATTTACACAGCAGAGAAGGTCAAAGTCGATTGCGATATCACCAAATTGGGACGAGCTGTGAACGATGCCATGCCTGCCTACTGTGTACGGGAGGCAGTAAAATTGCTAGATGGCAAGAAAAAAAAGGAAGCTAAGTCATTGGATGGGGTGACAGTGAC
>WJXE01000193.1 GCA_009665115.1 Nitrosopumilales archaeon | reverse complement strand
CGCTAGCAAATTCGGTACCTTAAACGTAACTCACTACAAATCTTAATTTGGGTTCCATCAAGCTTAGTTTTATGTGAGCACAATCAGAACCACCGACAGCACTGCTTTAATTGAAAGTCACTTGGTATGCATTTAATAGACGAAACAAAATGAGAGACTGGACTAACCGAAGTGTTGCTGAAGTCTACAATCCATTCTTAGTTCGATTGTTTAACTGATCGACAAAACAATCTTCCATTACTATAAATCATATAGGGTAATATGATATCTTCTTTAACACTAAATTTTAAAAAGAATGAGGCACTATCTGAGTAGTGAACGCGCCAAATAGGTCTACACGGAATTAAAGGATTTTCTAGAGCATCAGGTCAGACGCCGGAGACAATTAAAGAATGTGATATCAAATGTATAGAAGCCGTAAATCATGTTCTTAGAAAATGGAACATATTCCATTCTACCAATAAACTTGGTTCATAGCGACATGGTTACTTCTTGGACAGCGCCGATGAGATATGAACCGCCAAATACCATTTATAGATGACTCATGTGAATTTGTACAATATCTTTATAATAATGAAAAAAAGAAATTCGAACGACGCACGAAATTCTAGCTATAATGCTTGCATTTGAAGTAGAAGAGATAACACGAATCGTGGCAAGAAAAACTTATTCTGCAGAAGGATTACAAAAATTGTGTAGTGCTAAGATAGAAATAGAAATAGAGGTTTTTAGCACAGAAATATGACCACTCTCGGAAAACTGCGAATTTGGGCACTGGCATATGTTAGCTACTTCTGATCGGAATTGTTTCCGTTCGTCCTTAACTTAGCGTATGAAATGCTATGGGAGCTTAAAATCGTGTCAAATAATTCACCTACTTAAATAGGTGACTTGATTATTCTTTTTACTTCTAATGACTATTCTTATAGCTGCGATGCAGGATTTACTCCTCTCACTTGAATCATCAAAGACAGGTTGGAAAACCCATGAGTCTCTGAAAGGAACTCATCCACAATCCGTAACATTTGACCCTCGAAATCCAAACCGTGCCTATTGCGGGACGTTCGGTGATGGACTATGGAAAAGCGATGATGGCGGCCAAACTTGGGATAGAGTTGGAAAAGACGCCATATCCAGTAATGACGTGACGTCAGTTTCAGTTAGCCGTCTAGAACAGGGAAATAAAGTATACGTTGGAACTGAGCCGAGCGCGCTCTATAGATCTGATGACGAAGGACACTCTTGGCAGAGAATGAGTACCCTTAACAATTTGGAGTCATCCAAATCATGGAGCTTTCCTCCTAGACCTTGGACTTCTCATGTACGTTGGATTGAATCGGACGCAAACATCCCTGATTATCTTTTTGTTGCAATAGAAGCTGGAGCTCTAGTCCAGAGTCGTGATGGTGGCAGAACTTGGATAGACCGGGTTGAGCAAGGACCATACGATACTCACACTCTGGCTACACATCAGAAGGCCCCTAAAAGCCTCTACTCTTCTGCAGGCGACGGCTATTTTGAAAGCTTTGATTACGGAGAGTCTTGGAAGAGGCCGACAGCTGGGCTTAAGCATCATTACCTTTACGGACTTGCTGTTGATCCGGCTGATCCCCATACTATTGTTGTATCGGCATCTCAATCGGCCTGGCAAGCACATTCCGTTGAAGGTGCGAATTCATTAGTATATAGAAGATCTGTGGAGAATGATGGTGGAGAGTGGAAAGCAATTTCAAATGGTCTTCCGGAATCACGAGGAACAATTATTGCTATCCTTGCCGCAAATCCAAAAAATAGTGGAGAATTCTATGCCATTAACAACCGCGGAGTATTTTGTTCTACTGATACAGGTCTTGTGTGGAGAGAGCTCGATGTATCATGGTCCAAAGAATATCTTTTACAACATCCTTGGGCACTAGCAATTCGAGGAGAAGACTAGTAGTGCCTTGAATTGGATTATTTTTTAACCGTCAATGGGAACTATTGTTAAACACGATTCTAGATACATAAGCTAATTGTAACTGGCATCTAAATTGAGTCAAAAAGTTAAAAGTGCCAGAGCCTATTCTCAAACCATCAAGGCTGAGGTTAGAAGTTGTTGAATAGTAGTAAAGTTATATCGGAAAAGATTTCAGGCATTGACTGGCAAAGGGTAACAGAAGAAGTGAATGAAAAAGGATATGCGTTGGTATTACAATTCCTACCGAATCAATATTGCGAAGAACTTATCGGCGAATATGACAACTCCGATCTCTATCGCAAGACCATTACGATGGAAAGGCATGGTTTCGGACTAGGTGAATATAAATATTTCAAATACCCTTTACCGGATCTAATTCAGACCGTCAGAAGAGCGATTTACCCAAAACTTACACCTGTTGCAAATACATGGATGAGGGTATTAAACATAAAAAGACAGCTTCCTGATCAATTTGATGAATTTCAAAGGCTTTGCCATGACAATAATCAAACAAAGCCCACTGTCCTTATTTTAAAATATGGTAAGGGAGGACATAATACATTACATCAGGATTTATATGGAAATATTTTTTTTCCTTTTCAATTGGTTTTATTCCTGAATGAGCCAGATGATGACTATACTGGCGGAGAATTTGTATTAACACAGCACACTCCAAGAGCACAATCAAAAGCCATTGTCTTAAGACCGAGTAAAGGAGATATGCTGATATTGACTACAAATTTTAGGCCAGTAAAAGGGAGTAAAGGATATTATCGGGTGCAAATGAAGCATGGTATAAGTGAGGTACACGATGGAGACCGGCATACTCTTGGAATCATTTTTCATGATGCCCTAAGCTAATTCCATGATACGACATAACGAGACTAGTGATATAGAACTGAAGAAACGAATTAAACAAAACGAGATTTGCTTTGGGGAAAATGTAAAGCCTAGAATTTACGGCAAACTGAATTGTAGATCAGGGAAAGGAATGCGTGTATTTTCCTGTTACGACAGGAAGCCATATTGCAGGCACCGCATGAATAATGAATAATGAATAAAAAATGGATTTATTTGATCAAGAAAGGATAAGCAATCTTTTACATAAAGACGGAACGGTAAACTATTACAGAAACGTACTGACACATAATGAAGCAAACCGCTATTTTGATTTGTTATTGCAAAACATATTATGGAGAAACGATGAAGCCGTTATTTTTGGTAAGCATATCATTGCAAAGAGAAAAGTTGCGTGGTATGGTGATTCTGACTACTTGTATACTTATTCAAATACAACAAAGCAAGCATTAACATGGACCAAAGAACTTTCTGACCTTAAACAAAGAGTAGAAGAAGTTACAGGAACAAAATTCAATTCCTGTTTACTGAACTTATATCACAATGGAGATGAAGGTATTGCATGGCATAGTGATGATGAAAAACCATTAGGAGAGAATAGCATCATTGCCTCATTGAGTTTTGGAGCAGAACGAAAATTTTCATTTAAGCATAAGCATACTAAACAAACAATTTCAGTTGTACTTGAACATGGCAGTTTGCTTATAATGAAAGATGCTACACAAACGAATTGGCTTCATAGCTTACCCAAGTCTAAAAAAATAACCCGACCGAGAATAAACTTAACTTTTCGAACGATAGTATACTGAGAACTTATCCCAAAAGATCACCTATAGTGACATTGACGATCTAATGTATCGAGTGCGTGATATTGGCATAAGAGACGACTCATGCAAATTCCATTTGGTTTGTAGAGAGTGGGACAAGCAACAGCACAAGGTAAACAAAGATCTACGACCAGAAGGAAGGACTTGAGGCTATGGGGTCAACGAGTGGTTGTCGCAGGCAGTAGACCTCGGATAGGTGAAGGCGTAGTCAAACGTTAATGTAGCCTTATGCCAACAACCGATTTTAACAACGGAAAAATCGATAGATTGTATCCTAGAACTCGTAAATGTAGTCTGCTAGTTTGTGCTTTCCAGAACTCAACAATTGACCAGATGCTGCGATTCATAGTTAGAATGTTAAGGTCTAGATACGTGTCTTAAGGTCTTAGCATCGAAATTCGTATCAATCAAGTTTAGCGTCTTATTATAGATTCTATATCTAACGCACAACCAGGCTTATGTATTCGTACGCACCGATCGTGTTATCAAAAGCATAGTGAAGTTGCTGGAATTGCTTTCTAAAGTCAGCAACATCTTTTGCTACTATGTGAGGA
>WJXE01000192.1 GCA_009665115.1 Nitrosopumilales archaeon | reverse complement strand
TAAGATTGAAATCCCTAGCGATAAAAATGATAAGGTGTCTAGATTTGATAAATCGAAAAAGAGATGGGAAGAGGGGTGTACCTAAACGGGAGTTAAAGGAGATCTAGCATAAGTCTTAAATTGAATCCAAGTTTTAGAATCAACCTGCTAACTATGATCGCAAATCTTAAGGTATAAAACAGCGACTCAAACATAGAACATTGACAATAAATGTATGGAATACAATCCAAGTATAGTGATTTCTTCTCGCTTGATCTAACGTTAATGATCTTGTTTGTATTCCTCCTATTCCTCGCTACAATTAACGAAAGAGGATCTTCATACGCTGCACCATTAACAAAAGTATTACCCAATTTTAGCTTTGGAGCTGTCTCAGATTGGGCCTGTAATTCCAACACAATAACTACTGTGAATAATATAGCAAGCAAGAATCCTAGATTAGTACTTGGAGTAGGTGACTACTATTACAGCGACTATAATGAAAGTCGTAGTCCAGATTGCTGGTTTAAAATAGTTAAACCTATAGAGCAAGGACTTAAAATTTCCATAGGCAATCATGAGCATGATTCTCAGTCCATTTTGAATTTTTACATAAGCCATTTTAATCTCACAAAGCAATACTATTCCTTCAATTATGAAGACGTTCACTTCGTTGCGATCTCTACAGAGCTACCAGCAATAGGAATAGGTTCTGAACAGTATAGCTTCGTAGACAACGATCTTGCAAAAGCATCATCAGATCCACGTATAAATTGGATTATAGTATACTATCACCAGACATCATATTCTTCATCATCGTTAGTTCAACCTCTTAGTACATTTAGGGACATATATCACCCACTATTTGATAAATATCATGTAGACCTTGTGTTGCAAGGACACGAGCACAATTACCAAAGGTCATATCCTATCAAATATAACATCAGAAATTCAACCAACCCACTAATAACCGATACCAACATTCACAATTATACTAATCCGCAAGGAAGGATATTTGCTATAGTAGGAACTGCAGGCGCACATCTTTTCCCCCTATTTGCAAAGGCTCCTTACATAGCTAGTCAATATATCGGACATGGATTTCTAGATGTAACCATCACAAATAATGGAAGAATATTTATTGCGAATTTTTATGCAAATGATGGCTCTGTCAAAGACCAATTCACTATCAATAAGTCGCATTGATGGACATTGTTATGTTTAGAGTACGTGAATCCTGTATCTAAAGCTGAGGCAGACGATGGAGCATCAACTGAACAAAAAACAATTTCTATATCTTCAATTTCATCTACCGCTTTCTACCATGACTGATCTCTAAATTCTAGGACAGCTTTGTTACTTAAGTTGATTTCGCTAAAGAAGTTACTCAGTGTTTCAAATTTTCTGAACTATAATTAAATGATGGTGGCATCTTAAGAAGCTAGAAGTCAATGTAATCATTTATCCTGTAAAGCGTTTTACTAAATTTGTACACAGTTGTAAGGCTTTTTCTACTTTCAATCGTGTGTGGTCAGTAATGTACCGGTTAACCTTAATAGAAAAAGGGAAATAGTCTGGAGCAGCTGACAGCCATGTATTTATCCAAGATTCTGTAGGAAAGTGATAGTTAGTATAAATGGTGAAAATTTTATGTTTGCTAAGAAAAAATAACACTTTGTTGAGGCCCAACCCGATAATTTCTCCGGCTAGCAGGATTCGGCTACATGTTGCAAAATTATTGGTGTTCAAAAGAAGGTTGAAATAGACTTTTTGCAACGAAAATGCAACGTAATCTCCAATTGTTTTCGACTTAATTTCATCTACCCGGAAGAAGAGGCAGCTGGTACAACGTAATGGTGGTACGTATGCATCAGTACAACCAAAGCAAAACAATCAGAACAGACCAAAAGTTCTCAGTCAGCATGTAGTAATCGCAACTGTTGCGATATTAGCATTAGGCTCGACATCGACAATGGCGATGGCGCATCATGACCATCATCATGACGGCAGTAGTAGCGATAATTCAGGACAGAACAATGGCGCTATAGTTAATGGCGCTATACGATATTGCACTTCAAATCTGCCTACTTGCTGGAGCATTCTAAACGGGTTAGCGGGTCTATTGTAGGCTTACTGGCTGGAGAAATGTAAGATATGAGAGGAAATGTATACTGTAATAAGAACAAAGATGCAATTAAAGTCAAGCAGAAAATATTGAGTTTTAGAGGTAAAGAGTACCTTGTGCAATACTTTATTGTAGACCTAGAATGCAACGAGTGTGGCCGGCTGTTCCGTTGTCCGGGAGTTTACCGCCAGCGAATCTACAAAGACGGAACGAGCAAGGAAGTTGGTAAGCATAAAATACAGGAATGGCATTGTCCAGACCACCCTAACGCTATAGTAAACGCACTTGAAACTGAAACTCTAAAGGAGGATTCTGAACTGAAATGAACGGAGTGAGGCATTCTTAAGCTTCTGAGGTATCGTTCCATAAAACAGTTGTAACGTCGTAACAACGGATAGACCCCGTGGACACGATATGCATTCTAGTGCAACCTTTCCTTTGGATGTCTAGGCAGTCTTATATCTGGTGTTACCAGTACTTCCGGAAAATCAAGTGTATTCTAAGAGTGATATGACAAGATACGTCAGCAAGCAAGTCCATAATCTACTTCTGCCAACTCCTTAACTAGTTGCAGAGCGAAGCCTCTCAAAAAGCCATTTTTTGATCGATTAAAGGGTCTGGAGATACTTAATAATATGTTTTACCTCCGTATATTACTAACAAACAATATTATTTGCTATGTATTTTCATGTGATTTCTCCGTTCCCATGGGAATACAATCCACTTTCTATGATTCAATATCTTCCCAACTAATACTGAATTATTCTGTTTGTACCTGCACATGAGAACGCCAAAATCACAATTAAATAGTTTTATGATATCGTAGGCTTTAGAAAATGTATCACCAGTATCATATATATCATCGATAATAAGGTATTTCGTGTCCTTAAGCAATTGAGGCATCTCATCATTCTGTATCTTTTTATCTCTAATTGGTATGAATTGGATATGATTAATATCAAGTTCTCGAGCCATCAATCGAGCTGGAATAATTCCTCCATTTGTAATACCGAGGATTGTGTCATATCTCTTGTTTGACCTTTGAATTTTACGTGCAAGGACTTTTGTTAAGAATTCTATTTCGTTCCAACTACAATACTCTTTAGGAGAGTTTTCTTCACTTATTTCGTTTGTCTTGAATCTCAAACCATGCCTATATCATGACATATCATAAACACTTTTATTAATAATGCTGAAATTGAGCTTCTGATTATCTACCAATTCTACTGTAGAGATAGCGTAATAATTATTCCTACAATCCTTGGTACAATTGAGCTTGTAACCTATGATCCTTCAAGAGTGGGAAGAAGTATCCGTTATCAAATATAGTAAGTTGTTAGAATACCGACTAATGGACTTAATCCATCAAGGATTATTATCAACTTTTTGGTAACAACATGTTAAAGGGGGGTTGGAAGTTTTTTCAAACAGTGGTATATTCTCATTAATGGTAGGCTGGTCTTTTGTTCAATTTCATGAAAGTTAAGCTTCTAAACTCCTAATGGGTCCAATATCTTTCTGTTACTTTCTTTACCGATATTGTCCAACTGCGAGTCACTACCTCCATGCCCACGAAAAGACCGCAGGCCTGTTCTATCAAGGAGAGTGCAAAACCGAAGATAACATCACTGACCTACTTGATGATGAGGGCACTTTGGCCCTTACAATCCATTCCGAGTCATTCTTACCTGTGCAGCAACTACAGGGGTAGCAAAGTAATGGAGTTGAAAACAGAGCCTCTTGATTAGGCTGATTCAAGGTATGGTAGTAAGGCCTTAATTCTAAAACAGATTGATAAGAGTCCATCTATCAGAAATAGCGAGCTTTTCAGGCTAAATGGCTTCCTATGGTGAACTTCGATACTATCTGAAGATCTTGAAAGGAATGAGTAGGATATCGCCTAAAGGTAAAAGCTATTAGTCTAATATTAATAGGCAACGTCCAGTTTTTCGTAGTACACCCAGGTTGGGAATTATTTACAGGTTGGTTAGCAATACGTGAACGTTGGATAACTATATTTCGCTATACAGAGATGATAAAATTCATAATCACAAATACAAAGGTGAGAGTCTTTGATAATATAGCAGTAGTTGTATGC